>NZ_CAKJTR010000101.1:5854-18510 GCF_917627355.1 Protofrankia sp. Cj3
TGTGGATCAAGGAGCGGAACTGGGGTGCGTGCATCGCGAGGCGGCGGAGGGAGCCACCGGAGGTGGTGGGTGGCGACCGACGAGCCGGGGTACCCGTGCATCACGCAGTGATGGACGGGGAGCGATGACGCGAGCTGCGTGCCCCAGCCCCGCGGCGCCGCGTCCCCTATTGCCGGTCGCTCCAAGCCGTTCCTCGCTCAAGGGAGATCCGTGAAGTCCGCCTCCATCACGTACTCACAGTCGAGGTAGCCCGATGACCGCAAAGGCGACTACACAACGACTCCGGGTGCTTCTGATCACCCACTACTTCCCACCCGAGGTCGGCGCCCCGCAGGCCCGGCTCGCCGAGACCGCCCGGGAATGGGCCGCGGACGGCGTCGACGTGACAGTCCTGACCGGGATGCCCAACCACCCCACCGGAATCATCCCGCCGGAGTACCGCGGTGCGTGGCGACGAGTCGAACACCGCGACGGTTACCGTGTGGTACGGACGTGGGTGTACGCAACGCCGAACAAGGGCATCGTGCGGCGGACTCTCGGTCACCTGTCGTTCATGGTGACCAGCGTGCTGCTCGGCGGGAATGCGGCCGGTGGGGCCGACGTCATCGTCGTGTCGTCGCCGACCTTCTTCCCGCTCGGTTCGGCATGGCTGCTGGCGCGCCTGCGGCGGGCCCGCCTGGTGGTCGAGGTCCGCGACCTGTGGCCGGCAATCTTCGTGCAGCTCGGGGTGCTGCGTAACCGCCGTGTCATCGCCGTGCTCGAACGCCTGGAGCTCGCCGCCTACCGGGCCGCGGACGCCGTCGTCACCGTGACCGACGGTTTCCGGGATGACATCATCGGGCGCGGCATCCCAGCCAGGAAGGTCCACACCATTCACAACGGGGCCGATCTGCGCCGGTTCAGCCCGTCCGATCCGCCGTCGGCGGCCCTGGGTGCCCGATCCGGAGACACCCTCGTGGTCTACATCGGCGCCCATGGGATCTCCCAAGGCCTGCCCTCGGTCGTGGACGCGGCCGCCGAACTCGTTGGAGAACCCGTACACATCGCCTTCGTCGGCGAGGGAGCCGACCGGCAGCGAGTCGCCGACCGGGTGGCCGAACGTGGTCTCACCAACGTCACCATGCATGCTGCGGTACGCCGCGACGAGGTTGCGGGAATCGTCGCCGCGGCCGACATCTGCCTTGTCCCGCTGCGGGACGTGCCCCTGTTCACCACGTTCATCCCGTCGAAGATGTTCGAGCTGCTGGCCGCCGGACGCCCAGTCATCGGCGCACTCGCCGGTGAGGCCGCCCGTATTCTCGCCGCGGCGGGCGGTGTTGTCGTTCCGCCGGAAGACCCCACCGCGCTCGCCGACGCGATCCGGAGCCTGGCCGGCGATCCGCACCGGCGCAAGGCGATGGGCGTGGCGGGGCGTGCGTACGTCACGGATCATTTCGACCGCGCGGTGCTTGCGCGCCGCTATCGCACCCTCCTCGAGGAGGTGACGGGCCGCTCGGCCGCCGTGCCGAAGCAGCGGACGGCGAATGTCGCTGAGCCGATCACGGTCAGGGCGACCGCCGTCTCCCCGCCGTCCGCAATCGTCCAGACAACCGATACCGGGCAGCGGGAGCTGACATGAGGATGTTGGTGACTGGTGGAACCGGCTTCCTGGGGCGCCGAGTCGTCGCCCGCGCGATCGGCGAAGGTCATCATGTGGTCGGGTTCGCCCGCAGCGCCGCAGCGATTCGCGCCCTCGAAGAGGCCGGCGCCGAAGCCGTTCCCGGCGACCTTGACGACCCGGCCTCGGTGGACGCCGCCTTCCGGGCGTCGAAGGGCAACATACTGATCAACCTTGCCTCGCTCGGGTTCGGGCACGCGGACATGATCGTGTCAGCGGCCGAAGACGCCGGACTGAACCGTGCGATCTTCATTTCGACAACGGCGATCTTCACAACGCTCCCGGCCTCGACGAAACGAGTTCGCACGCAGGCCGAATCAACGATTACCGGCAGCGGGCTCGACTGGACCATCCTGCGGCCCACGATGATCTACGGAGGGCCGGACGACCGCAACATGGCCCGCTTGCTCGCCGCCCTGCGCAGGTCAAAGGTGCTGCCACTGCCCGGCGGCGGCAACCGTCTTCAGCAGCCCGTCCACGTCGACGATCTCACCTCCGCCGTGTTGGAGGCGGCCCGGCGGGACACGACCATCGGTCGGACGTACACCATTGCCGGGCCCGAAGCGCTTACCTTCCGCACGATCGTCAAGGAGGCTGGAGCAGCGGTCGGTCGCCAGATCCTCACCGTTGCGCTTCCGTTGAGAGCCACTCTCGCAGTCGTGAGCGGTTACGAACGGCTGGCTGCCAGACCGAAGCTGCGTGCTGAGCAGATCGCCCGACTCGCCGAGGACAAGGCGTTCCCCATCGACGACGCGGCCGCCGACCTCGACTTCGACCCACGGCCATTCCAGCAGGGCATCCGAGCCGAAGCGGAGCTACTGGCATGACGGTTCTTCGTCATCTGCCAGAGCTCGATCCCGGTGCTGTCACCAGCTCCGCGGGCACGCAAGCGGGCCGATATCTCCGCACCGTCGCCTACCTTCAGCCGGGGCAGATCCTCGCCCGCGCGCGCCTGCGCACCCAGCGAGCATTCGCCTCCCGGATACCCCGGACCGCCGAACGGATACTCGGCCTGGCCGCGCCGGCTGGTGACAGCTGGCCGTGCTCAGCCAACTGGCCGCGCTCATTCGTGCCGTTCGACGGGCGCCATGCCGGCACCGGACCGGACCCGACCGAGATCCTGGACGGATCGCTGACCCTGCTCGGCCACACCCGCCGGTTGTACCGGCCCGGCGAGAACCCACGCGCGGCCGACTGGGTGCAGGCCGACGCGCCGCTGCTGTGGCGCTACCACCTGCACTACTGGGACTGGGCCTGGTCACTGACGGCCCATCCCGACCGTGATCAGGCCCGGTCGGTGTTCGCCCGGCTCTACACGTCCTGGCGGACCGCCACCGCGGCTCCCCGTGGCACCGCTTGGGCGCCCTACGTCGCGTCGCTGCGCGCATGGACGCTGTGCGCGCTGTTCGAACCGCTGGCCCGCAACAGCGCGGTCATGCCGACGATGCGCGCGGACCTCGGCCGGCACGAGGCCTTCCTGCGGCTCCACCTGGAAACCGACGTCGGCGGCAACCATCTCATCAAGAATCTCAAGGCCCTGATCGGCCTGGCGGTCACCATCGGAGACACCGCGGAGACCGGCAGGTACCACCCGTGGGTCGACATGCTGCGTGCCGAGGTCCGTCACCAGGTGCTGACCGACGGCGGTCACTTCGAACGGGCTCCCGCCTACCACTGCCAGGTACTCGCCGATCTCGACGACGTGGTCGGCCTGCTGGTGGCCACCGCGGCGGCGGTACCCGACGAGTTGACCGACGCGGTCATCCGCATGCGACAGTGGCTGCGCGTGGTCGTCGGGCCGGACGGCAGCGTGCCCCTGCTCAACGACGGTTACCCGGTCCCCGCCGGCGCCGTCGCCGACCTGCTGTCCGGTGGAGTCGCGCCCACGAGGCGGACGTCCGGCCGGAGCCCGACAGGGCTCCGGCTGCTCGCCGAGACCGGTCTCGCGGCCCTGCGTGCGGGACGCTGGCATCTGCTCGCCGACGTCGGGCCCGCGTGCCCGGACACGCTGCCCGCGCACGCCCATGCCGACACGCTCGCGTTCCTGCTCTGGTGGGACGGCGCCCCGCTGATCGTCGACACCGCGACCTCGACCTATGAGCCGGGGCCTGTCCGCGCCGCCGAGCGCTCCACCGCGGCGCACGCGACGGTCGTCATCGACGGGATCGACTCGACCGAGGTCTGGGGTGCGTTCCGCGCCGGTCGCCGGGCCCGTCCGACCATCATCCAGATGGCGGTGGACGGCGGCGAGGCCGCCCTCACCGCGTCCCACGACGGCTACCGGAACCTGCCTGGACACCCGACACACCAACGCCGCTTCCGCGTCAGCGCCGATCGGGTGCGCATCGACGATCGGGTGACCGGCGCTGGACGCCACCAGGTGGAGGTCCACTTCCCGCTCGCGCCCGACACCGGCGCCACCGTGGAGGACCCCGCGCGCACCGTGCGGATCCGCACCGCGGCCGGGCAGGAGATCATCCTGCACACCCGGGTCACCGATGCGGGTGCCACCGCCGCACCACGATCGTCAGGGCGCTGGGACCTCCGCCCGGCTCGGCGGGCCGTCGGGTGGCAGCACACGGTGCCGGCACTCACCGTCGTCTATGTCATCGACACGCAGCTGCCGATCGAGATCCGTACGGACCTCGCTGCCGTCCGGCAGACGACCGGGAAAACCGGCAGGAACGCGCGCGGCCTGCATATGGAGAAGGCGAGACAAACATGAAGCAGGTAGTGCAGGCCGTCCGGGGTGGCGCGGTCGAGGTCCTCGACGTTCCCGCCCCCAGGATCGGGCCCACCGAGGTCCTTGTCCGGACCATGGCGAGCATCGTCTCCCCCGGCACCGAACGAGCGGTGACGGCACTTGCCCAGTCAGGGCTGGTGGCGAAGGCTCGGGCCCGTCCCGACCTGGTCCGCCAGGTGGCGGCACGGGCCCGGACCGACGGGATTTCCACAGCCGTCCGGGCAGTTCAGGCACGGCTCGGCGGAGACGTACCGCTCGGCTACAGCGCTGCGGGCACCGTGGTGGAAATCGGAGAGATGGTCAGTGGAATCTCCCCGGGCCGGCTTGTCGCAACCGGCGGGGCCGGCTGGGCCAGCCATGCCGAGGTGCAGGCGGTGCCCGGTCTGCTCTGCGTACCTGTTCCGGACGGGGTCGAGGCCACCGACGCCGCGTTCGCCACAGTCGCTTCGATCGCCCTGCACGGATTGCGCCTCGCCGATGTCGGACCGGGCGCAAAAGTGGTGGTCGCGGGCCTCGGGCTGGTCGGTCAGCTCGCCGCCCGGATCGCGCTCGCGAGCGGATGCGACGTGGCCGGTGTCGACATCGCTGATCTACCGCTGGCCGCCGCCGCGCGGGCCGGCGTCCACACGCTGCGGGAACAGGGCGAGGCGACAACCGCTGAGGTGCTGCGGTGGACCCGCGGCCGGGGCGCCGACGCTGTGCTGGTCTGCGCCGCCACACAAACCTCGGAACTGATGGCCCGGGTGCCGACTCGCTGCCGGGACCGCGCCACGGTCGTGGTCGTCGGCGACGTCGGCCTCGATCTGGACCGCACCCCCTTCTACGACCGGGAACTGTCGGTACGCTTCGCGCGCTCGTACGGGCCTGGACGCTACGAGCGCGCGTACGAGGACTGGGGAGTCGACTACCCAGCCGGGCAGGTCCGCTGGACCGAAGGCCGCAATCTGGAGGCTGTCCTTGATCTGCTCGCCACCGGCCGGCTGACAGTCAAGGATCTCGTCACGCACAGTTTCGCGATCGACGACGCGACCGCCGCCTACACCCTGATCGAGAGCAGGAGCGAGCCGTACCTGGCTATCCGCTTCGACTATGACACCGCCCGAACCCTCAGGGAAACCATCGTCCTTCCCACGCCGCGGACGAGCGCGGCGCATCGGCCGCGCCTGCTGGAGCTACCTGGGATACCAAAGCTGCCGGGCCTGCCAGGGCAGCGCCGTGCCGTGGACACGGACAGACCGGCCGCCTCTGGCGGTCGCCACGCAGTGGGCTGGATCGGCGCCGGAGCCTTCTCGTCCGCTGTGCTGCTCCCGGCCTTCCGTGCTGCCGGCTTCGACCGGTTCATAGCGGTGAGCTCCGCCAGCGGCCTGACAGCCAGGCGGTTCGGCGAACGCGCGGGGTTCACCAAAGTCGCGGGCAGCGCGGAGGCCGTCATCACCGATCCCGATGTCGGCGTGGTCGTCATCGCAACCCCGCACGACTCCCATGCCGATTTGGTCGTGACGGCGCTCGACGCGGGTTGCCATGTCTGGTGCGAGAAGCCGCTCGCGCTGTCCTTCGAGGAGCTGGAGAAGGTCGATGCCGCCGCACGTCGTAATGACCGGGTCCTCTTCGTTGGTTTCAACCGTCGCTGGTCGCCCGCTGCCACACTCGCCCGAGAGCACCTTGAGCGCCGGACGTCTCCCCTCACGCTGGTCTACCGGGTCGCGGCCGGGCCGGTCAGCGACAAGCACTGGTACGCCGACCGCCGCCAGGGTGGGCGCCTGCTCGGGGAGGTGTGCCACTTCGTCGACACCTGCATGTTCCTCAATCCCTCAAAGATCATATCGATACGGACGCACGCCGCCGGAGCCCATGGCGCTCCGGCCGTCGATGACGTGACGGTCGTTCTCGGGCACGTTGACGGGTCGACCTCGGTCATCGTGTACTCCTCGGCCCGCCCGCCCGGAATCGGCAAGGAACGCGTGGAAGCTCTCGCGGGCGATCTGCATCTCGTCCTCGACGATTTCCGCGATCTGACCGTCGCCGGGCGCAGCGTCTGGCACGGGCGCCAGGACAAGGGCCATATGGCCGCCGTCGGCGAGTTCCGCCGGCGGATCGGGGGCCGGGGCGGCGACCAGAGAGCAGCCTGCGGCCTGGACTCCACGTTCCATGTCCTGGCCGCGGCGGCTGCGACAGCCCAGGCAACCGCCCTGCGGCGTAAGCCGACAACATCCACGCCCGCATGAGCAGCCACTTGCCAGGCGACCATCGCCGGAAACAATGGGTATTGTGGGAATGAGTTTCACCGTGGGAAATGTGGCCACCAGCAATGTTCGCACAACGCAGGACGGACCAATCTGGATTTCCGGACTGTGCCTCGCCTGCGTGGCATTGCTCGCCGAGCTGGACGTCAATGCGATGGTTCTCGTGGCAATCGCGGGGCTGGGCGCGCTGGCCGTGCGGCGTGCACTGTCCGCGCTGGTTGTCGTGTACGTCCTGTTGATTGCGATCGAACTTCTGGTTGCCGCCCGCCTGCCTTGGGGCAATGTGACTGTCACCGTCGGTCCTGTCGACACCTACGCGGCACTTTGGATCGCTGTTGCGGTGTTCGCCGGGACATTGTCCTGTGCATGGCCGCCAAGACGAACACGGGTGGTCCCGCACGGGAATCCCTCGTTCGTCCCTGCCCTTGCAATTTCCGCGGGAGCCCTTGCTGTTCATCTGATACTGATCACCAGTGGTGCGACCGGAGTGGCCGCGCAGCTCGCCGGGCGCACAAGCGGGGGCGGGTACCTGGGCCTTTTCGGCCAGACCGGCGCTGCTATCGCTGGTGGTGTGGTGCTCGCGGCCCATGCCACCGGGCGAGGTCGGTCCGCCACGGGCATCGCCGCGGCGCTCCTTGTGGTGCTCCATGCGGTGACTCTCGCCTTCACCGGCTTCCGAAGCGCCGGACCGCTGCTACTCTGCGCAATCGTTCTTGCCAGGGTCACCGGTTCCAGCCGACGCAGACGCGCGAAGCAGGCCGCCGTTATTCTCGCGCTTTCAGCCGGTGGCATCGGGCTCTTTCTGGCTGGTTCGGCCATCCGAACGGATATCACAGCTCAAGCAGGACCCCGCAGCGGCGGCGGTCCGCCCTCCGTCGAGCTCAGTAACCTCGTCGATGTCGTCACCGCACGTATCGACTACCGTGAGTATCTTGCGAGAGCGATCGAGTTGCGTGATGATTCTAGCGCACGCGAGGCCGTGAACCTGCGCGACCAGTTTGGTGCAGCCGTACCTAGGGTGCTGAACCCGAACAAACCATCAGTCGACTACGGCGCCCGAATCTCCCAGGCGTACTTCGGAATTTCCACAAACATCAGAACGTCATCACTGATCACTAGCTTCGGGGACGGCATTGTCAATTTTGGCGTCACCGGAACAGTACTGGCGATCGGCCTCTATGTGATCGGCCTCGATCGAATCTACCGGACTCTGGGAGAAGCACCAACAGCAGGACGGCTTGCACTACGCATCATCACAGTGTCGGTGGTAATCGACATCGCCCCCTCCGTCGTGATGAGCGCCATCGAGATCGCTCGAGACTCGATCTTCACGGGGACAACGCTATTAATCGCAACATGGTTGACCCGAATATACGGTCGGAAAAATACCCAACAAGTAGCGATATACCGACCACTGGTTCAGCTCTAATATAGTCAGCCCTGGGCTGCCTTGGTGAGAATGTCGCCTGTATGCGTGGCGCAGGCATCCCAGTCGTACTTCCTGGGTAGCGGTCCGCACGGTAGTATGGTGCCGATCGATTTTTGGAGCACGGTGATAATTTCAAGTTCGTCAAATGGGTCGAAGTAGTATGCCGGCGAAGACCCAGCTATTTCTTCGTTGCTGCAGGCCCGTGCCACGAGGAGTGGAAGACCGTGCGCATGAGCCTCCAGGAGGGGGTGGCCAAAGGTCTCTCCATACGACGGCCAGATCAAGCAGTCGGCCCGTTGGTACATCTCTTCCAGACTTTGGCCGGTCAGGTAACCATGAAATGTCACCCGACTTCTCATGCTATCGATCAGTCGGTTTACTTCCTGCCCATAACGTTTTTCGGGCATGTCCCCGACGATGTCGAGCGACCATTCGCCGCGCACCTGACGCAGACATCTCAGGAGCCGATCAACATTCTTCCATCGATAGAGCGAAGAAACGACGAGAAGCCGTCGCACCGGCCGTGGTGACCTCGGCCGGTAGCAATCATTTTCAATTGGGCCGCCGTGGCGAACTATGTGAATCCGTTCAGGTTCAATACCGAGCAAAGATGTCGCCGCATCGCGGGCATACGCACTGACAGCAATGTGGGAAGATGCATGCCGTGCCGAGAGCTTTGTGAGCGCCTGTTGGATCCGGAACCGGACCCGCTCGTGACGACGGTAGTCGCGGTGCAGGGATTCGTCAAAAATTGCTGAATTACGAAACGCAAGCACGAGCGGTATGTCATAGCGACAGAATGATATCTCTGTCGGTGCGAAGACTACATCGATACGCTCGTTTTTTACTACCTCGTGCCATGTGCGCGAGCGCGCTGCAAGGCGCCCGGACGCGGGTACGACCTGTAGTTCGGGCGGAATCACGGCCGCGACCTGCGACCGCTCGACACGAGCCAGAATCGGGCCGACTTCGAGCATGTCGTGCCGGGCAAGGCGTGGCAGAATGTGGCGTAGGTACGAAATTCCACCACCGGTTGCTGCTGACGACGCATCGATCGCCACACGGATCATTCGACATCAACCTTCACTTGGCAACCTCCGATCGTTGATCGCAGAGTCGCCATCGACATTAAAGGGACAAGCGGTAACGGACGGCATCCCCCCGAGGTCGCTTCAACGACGCAGCGGATTCCTTGCAATCGTGAACAGGAAAGTGCCCCGCTTTGCCGCGGCGGCCACCCTGCGTTCGTTGCTCAACCAGCCCGAGACGTGGCGGCGCAGCTGCCGTGGCAGTGGGATGACGTCCGACTCCTGTCCCAGGACTGAGGTACGAGCCTCCTCGAAGAACCCTCGACCGAGGTCCTCGAACTGCTCGCGATGAAAGTATCGCGCCATAACCTTCATCGACAGAATGAGGGCCACTCGATCAGTGCAACGATCATAGGGAACGCGGGCAAGGGGGAGGAAACGGCTGGTCCGTTCGACAAGGGTGATGATCTGGCTCTTGCCGTCCTTACCGATGATCAAGTCTCCCTCCCAGTGTCCAGGGATGGCCCGGTCGGCCACCTCGGGAGGCCGTTCACTGATATTGGCCATGTCCGTTATGCTGCCTTGTGTGCTGGTAGTAGACTCGGATGGATGCCTTCGCACCCGTCCGAACCAAAGAATGATCT
Source organism: Protofrankia sp. Cj3 (assembly GCF_917627355.1). Taxonomy (NCBI): domain Bacteria; kingdom Bacillati; phylum Actinomycetota; class Actinomycetes; order Frankiales; family Frankiaceae; genus Protofrankia; species Protofrankia sp. Cj3. The sequence goes on from NZ_CAKJTR010000101.1 coordinate 15,599, forward strand.
TCAGTTGGGTCTTCAGTTCGCCACGGGCCTGCAGATAGAGCGCCTGTGGATCGTTTCGCTGGACACGCGCATCTCCGGCTCGTCCGGATAGTCGATCGTCATTCTCGCCGAAATCTGCTGTGGCGATCATTTCTGCACCAGGCCGTCCGCGACAGCGTCATGTAACCGACGAAATACGGCGAGCTTGCGCGGTTTCGGTCGACGCGTCTGTTCCTCGGTGCGCTGCTGCGCGTCCACCGCTCGATATTTTCCACGGCCACCACAACGATGTATCTCCCGATAGACCATGGACCGGTTCTTGCCCAATCGTCTCACCATGGCGGGTCCCGATAAACCCTCGGTGATCCCATGGGAAATCTCTTCGCGGTCCGCTGTGGTAGGCGCTTCGCCGCGCACTTTGGTCTCCTTGGTCAGTGGAATCCACGGTATATCATATGTGACGTGATTCACGCATGGTGCACTGACCCTTTGAGGCCAAGTTCTGATTGCTCGTCAACCAGTATAAGAAGCGTTAGAAAAATCCAGATAAACAGTGCGACCCGGTTCGCCGTAAATGCAGGGATACCCATTGTTGCTGCCATGCTCAGAAGTAGGACCGCAGTGGCGAACGACCGCTCCGGAGTCCGCCGCGCAGGCCTCCCTTTAAGCCAATTGTAAATCAGTATAACCAGTATGAAGGAAAAAATTGCCACACCGATGAATCCACCGACCACCATTATCTCAATCCATGAACTGTCGTACGGAATGGCAAGACCGCTGGCCCCGTAGCCAAACCATGGATGAGTTTCCGAGACATATTGGAATGCTACACTGAAAGAACCGTTAGAGCTCAGTCGTCCCGCTGTATATTTACTTTCCACGCTCGTACTACCGGTACCGCCGAAGAGCGACGCCAGCATCCAGGAGCCTCGCCACTGCGGGATATCGAACTGGGAAGAAAAAATCTTAACCAACCCGGCGATGCAGCCGAGGACCAGTAGTCGCCGTGTTCGCTGCCCTTGTCCCATTGCCTGCCACACTGCTAGTGGCAGACCGACCAGCAAAAAAATCTTCGAAACACTCAGGACTCCACCGACGAGAACAGGTGTCACTGCAAGTCCGAGAAGAACCGGACGGTCTTGGCCGTGTCGGCCGAAAAGATAAACGGCTGCAAGGAGCGCGAGGGAGTAGGCGACCCCGGCCTCAGCTGGTTGAGCAAAGATTCCCGTCAGTCGACCGTTGTCGAGGGCACGTACAGCAACCGTCGTCTCAAGAGTGGCCGGAGAATATCCCCAGAACCTCTGCAACTGATTGGTTGGATCACTGAAAAGACCGGCAAAAGCTATGATCCCGTTGAGGGATACCATAACTACAAAAACCTGACTGACTACATTCAGTAACCTAAGTCGCTTATGTCCCACCGCCAGCCAGCATGCAACCAGAAGTAGCACCGCCAGCGGGTAGAGGTAGCTGTCGACGCCGGACAGCAGGTTACCTGGGAAAAACTTGCCGGGCACTGGTACTCGGTTCGCATTAACAATAACCAGAAGAAGAAGAGAAACCCACAGGATCGCGACACATGCATGTGGATCATCAAGCTTCAATTTTGACACGAGAAACGGGATGGCCAACAGCAGAGAGCCGTAGACCATCACCTGCTCCGTCCTGACTCCGACGGTGAGATATGGTCCGAACGCTGCCACGACGACAAGAAAGGGCCAGCTTCGTACAATGAGGGATATCTGGCTGTGGACACCAGGACGCTCAACGGCGGTCACGCACCCGGAGCAGGCGACGAACCGCTGCAATGCAGGACGATGATCCGCACTGGAGTCAATATGGGCTCGATGCTCCGAGGCTGTTTTCACCCGGCAGCGACTCCTTTCATTTCTCCGGTAGAAAGCCGCCACGAACGGCGGTACGGCACACGGTTATTATGAATCATCAGATGCGCCGGCTCGGGTAGCTGGTAGGCAACACGCCGGACACTTGAACGGAGAACGGCGGCAGTCGATGTGGGATGCTGTCTTTCTGAGACAAATCATCCGCCAACGGCCATTCGGGTTAATTGGGGGATAAAATATTCGGTGACCCCGTGGGGCCCCGAGACGCAATGCCAGCAATCGGCGCATGATCGCATTGACGGGAGGGAGTGGGAATGTCAAGCCGATTGGGCTCCGCCGTGTTGGTCTGATTCGGCCCCACTCGACTCGATCCTCGGACACGGACCGTGAGACCCCTGCGGTCACCGATGGTGACCGCAGGGACCGGGTTATCTCCCCGGCGCTGCTTCCGCGTTCCTCAGGGCGCGGGTAGTGCGAAGCCGGTATGAATCAGTTCCGGTCTGGATGATGTGCGCCCGGTAGGTGAGCTGGTCGACCACGGCCGCGGCCAGCCGCGGGTCGATGAAGGTGTTACCCCATTCGGAGAACGGCGAGTTCGACGCGCAGGCGATCGAGGCTTTCTCCTCCCGCTCGGTGGTAAGTATTCGGTGATGCCGGGGAAGAGCATGCCGAGGCCCCGGCCCGTGGGTGAAGGCCAGGTGTCTGGAACGGCTCAGGAGCTGTTCGGGTGGGGTTACGGCGCCGGGCCAGGCGGAATCTCTTCGTTGAGATCGTGATTGTGGCTTCCGGGGGTGTGCAGCCAGACGAAGAACCGTTCGAGTGTCTCACCGGCGGGTGCCCGGCTCCCGGCGGCGGCGCAGGCCTGGAGGTAGCCGGCGAGGTAGGCCAGGGGTTCGCGGCCGTTGCGCTCAGCGGTGCCGGTAATGGTCCACACCCGGGCGGCCAGCTCCGCGGACCATGTCGCGTGCGCGCCGTAGTAGTTCTTCCGGCCGACGACCGGGGTCCGCAGCGCTCGTTCCGCCGCATTGCTATCAAGATCTATGTCGGGGACGTCGCGGTGGCGGGCCAGCCCGTCCCATTCCCGGTCCA
>NZ_CAKJTR010000101.1:18905-19545 GCF_917627355.1 Protofrankia sp. Cj3
CTGGGGGTGGGCGTCCCCGGCCCGGATAAAGTACCTGCGGATGTGGGCCCAGCACCAGAGTGGGTCGACGCCCTCGACACGGGCCAGGGCCTGGTAGGCGGTGTAAAAGTCCGCTGAGAGCAGCAGCCGCCGGCCCTCGGGCAGGGCGGCGTCGGTGCGCTCGATGCCGAGGTGCCCGGTGAGCAGCGCGGCCGAGCGGGTGGGGTCCATCCGGAACACGACAGTGTCGGCGGCGACAAAGACCCACAACCACCAGCGGTGACCCTCCTTACCCTCGACCTGCTCGAAGACCCGCCAACTGGTCTCGTCGGCATGCAGGTGGGCGGCGGCGTTGCGTTCGATGACCGCCTGTTCGAGCGGGGCGAGCAGTTCGTGCACGCTCGTCAACGCCCCGCACAGGGTGCCCTCGGCGACATCGAGCCCGTCGGCGGCCAGGGCCTGGGCGATCCGGTGCAGCGGCCGGCCCAGGACATACTTCTCGAACAGCGGCTGGGCCAGGAAGGCTGCGGTGAACCGGCCCTTGGCCACCGGCCTGGGCGGCACCGGCGCGATCACCGGTCTCGAGGTGGGAGTAGTCGCACCGGCCGTGTCCCGTGCTCCCTCGCCGCTCGGATCCGGGGTGGGGTGGGGTGTTCTTCTC
>NZ_CAKJTR010000102.1:0-1232 GCF_917627355.1 Protofrankia sp. Cj3
TCAGGGGCATGATCCCCTGTTGCAGATCATGCCCCTGACCTGGGTCGGGGTGGCGGGATTCGAACCCACGACCTCTTCGTCCCGAACGAAGCGCGCTACCAAGCTGCGCCACACCCCGCGACCATCGCAGAGTCTACCTGATCCATCAAGCAGCCTGGGACACCGAGTTCCGTGGGCCGCCTTGGCTCCAAGGGAGCTGTGGGATCGCCTCCGCTGGCCGCGCCGGCCCTCAAGGCGCGGCTGTAAGTGTGATCAAAGTAGCTTCGGGCCGGCAGGCGAAGCGGACCGGCGCAAATGGTGAGGTCCCCAGACCAGCGGATACATGCAGCCACGACCCCCGCCCGCCCGCCTCGTACCGGGAGAGCCCGCGCACCCGGGCACGATCAATACCGCAGTTGGTGACCAGCGCCCCGAGGAACGGCACCCGGACCTGGCCGCCGTGGGTGTGCCCGGACAGCGTCAGCGCCACCCCATCGGAGGTGTAGGCGTCCAGCACCCGCGGCTCCGGAGTGTGCGACAACCCGAGCCGCAGTTCAACATCAGCGTCCTCCCGAGGGCCGATCACCGAGGAAAGACGATCACGTCCCAACCGGGCGTCATCGACGCCGCGGACATCGATCCGCCGTCCGGCGACCCGCATCACCGTCCGATGGTTGGTCAGGTCGATCCATCCGCTGTCGCCCGCAAGGGTCTTTGCGAACGCGGCCCAGTCCAACGGGAGCCCCTTCGGCCTGGAGTCGTCCTCCGACAAAAAGTAGTGATGTGGGCTCTTCAACGTCGGCGCAAAGTAGTCGTTGTTCCCCGGTACGAACACGCCGGAGAAGCCGAACAACGGAGACAGCGCCTCCAGGGTCGGCCCGTCCGCATCAGGATGTGACAGTACGTCACCAGTCAATGCCACAAGATCGGGCATCAGACGAGCCAGCTCCGAGATCCACGCCAGTTTCCCCCCCTGTTTGGGGGTGATGTGCAGATCAGAGATGTGCAGGATACGCAGCGGGCGGACCTCGCCAGCCAGCGCCGGAACCACCAGACGGCGCAGAGTGTACGCGCTCCGCTCATAGCCGGCGGCATAGGCGAGGCTCAATGCGCCTGCCGCACCGAATCCGGTGGCCGCGCGTCTGGCGGTCCTTCGAAGCGTGCCCGGGGGGAACCGTCGCGTACCCGTCATCAGACCAGTGTGGCCCAGGTTTCGCCCATTGCGGCTGTTCTCCGCGCCGCGCCGCGCCGCG
>NZ_CAKJTR010000102.1:1652-9780 GCF_917627355.1 Protofrankia sp. Cj3
CTGCGCACATCCACCCTTCGCATGGCCATGGCCGCGGTGAAGGACGAGGAGGTAGCCGGCAGCAACGTCCGCGAGCTGTCCGACGAGGACGTGCGGAAGGTGCTCACCCGCGAGGTCCGCAAACGGCGGGAGGCCGCGGATGCGTTCGCTGCGGCCGGCCGAATGAACCAGGCCGAGCAGGAACGCAACGAGGGTGCGATCCTCGCCGCCTACCTTCCCCAGCAGCTGACCGACGACGAGCTCATTCTGATCATCGAACGAGTGATCGGCGAGCAGGGACTCGTCGGCCCGAAGGCGATGGGCGCCGCCATGAAAGCGGTCCAAGCCGAGGTGGCCGGGCGAGCGGACGGCTCCCGCGTCTCCGTCCTCGTCCGCGCCCGGCTTGCCACCTGACGCACGCACTCCAGCCCCGCGACGCCGCGTCCCCTGTTGCCCGGTCGCGTACTGCCAGTCGCGCTGCCTTCTCAGTCTCCGCCGAATATGTCGAGAATGCTATTCCCCCGTCGGTGTGCCGGGCTCGCGGTCGCTGTCACGGGCTGCCGGGGCGGCACCGTTGCGGGCTGTTCGGCGGGGGTTCCGCCGCCGTCCGGTCGAGGCTGCGAGTCAGGACCCTGCGAGACCATCAGTACCACGTCCGAACCAGCCGGGACGTCCTGGCCGCCCGCCGGATTCATCGCCAGCACCGTACCCGCCGGAGCCGGGTTGTTGACCTCCTGGACCGTCACCCCGAAGCCCTGCGCGGTCAACAGCGCCCGCGCCAGGACAACGTTCTGGCCGACGACATCGGGCAGTGTCTCCTTCGGCGGATTGGGCTCGCTGTCGTCGGGAGCGGGCATTGCCGCCACTGGCAGCTTGAGCCCGTCGATCGCGCCACGCATGGTTCTCGCCCATACCGCGGCGGGCAGGTCACCGCCATAGACCTGGTTAAGGCCCAGGACGTTACGCAACGGGTAGGTCGTGGGCGACCTCGGGTCAGCGAGGGTCACCGCGACGGCGAGCTGCGGGATGTAGCCGGCGAACGAAGCGGTGCTGAAACCCTGCGCGGTCCCGGTCTTACCAGCCGCCGGTCTGCCGATCTGCGCGTTTTTCGCCCCTGTTCCATGCAGGATGACCCCCTCCAGCACCGAGGTGACGCTGTCCGCGACATTCGCCCCGAGGACCTGGCGGCATGGCTGGGGCGCGGCGTAGGCGACCGGCCGATCCGTACCGCCGACCCGCTGGGTGATCGATTCAAAAGGTTGTGGATCACAACGGATACCGTGATTGGCAAGCGTGGCATAGGCGGTCGCCAGGTCCATTGTGGAGATCTCGTTGGAACCGAGGACAGCCGAACCGTCACGTGCTCCTATGCCACCGGGCGGACAGCGCTGCCGGAGCGCCGCGGTGTGATCCTGTACCCGGCATGACGTGACGCCGAGCCGGCGAGCCATCTCGGCGGTGCTCTGGACGCCGACCTTCTCCGCGAGCTGGATGTAATAGGTGTTCACCGAGTGCCAGGTTGCCGTCGTCATCGAGTACAGGCCGGCTTCGCTCGGATCGGCGTTGCCGAAGCAGTCCGCGGTGCTCGCCCGCGTGCTCCCCTCCGCGCGAGGATTGTTGAAGATGTTCGAGTGATAACATACCGGCGAGTAGTACGTGGTACCCAGGGGCATTCCCTTCTCGATGGCCGCAGCCAGCGTGAAGACCTTGAAGGTGGAGCCCGGCGAGAACGAGGTCTCCTCGAGCGGAATAATCTGTTTTGTGTGGGTGAAGTCGGTCGTACGCTCCGGCGGCAGACCGTCCGAGGATGGTCCGTACACTCGGTTGACGGCCAGTGCCAGCACTTTTCCGGTACCAGGTTGGATCATTGCCACACCCGCGGCAGCCCGGTTACCCGGTGGCACGACACCGGACGCGGCGTTCTGCGCGGCAGCCTGGGCAATCGGGCTGAGTGTGGTGCGAATCGTCAGACCGCCCTCGAACAACAACCGCTCGCGGTCCGCCTGGGTCGCCCCGAACCGCTCGTCGGCAAGCAGCACGCGGCGGACGTAGGCACAGAAGAACGGCACCGACGACAGCTGGCAGGGATCTGCCGCCTGGGGCGGACGGTTCAGTGTCAACGGCACTGCCTTGGTCTCACGCAGTTGGCTGTCGTTGATGTGGCCGAGTTCGCGCATACGCTCCAGGACGATGTCACGGCGGATCGTAGCCGCCTGCGGATGTAGTACCGGATTGTAGGCTGTGGGATTTTTGACCAGACCGGCCAGCATCGCCGCCTGCGGCAGGGTAAGCCGACTCACGTCGACGTTGAAGTAGTGTTTCGCCGCGGTCTGCACACCGTAGGCGCCGTCACCGAAGTAGGCTATGTTCAGATACCGCTCGAGAATCTGGTCCTTACTCAGGTGATCCTCTAAATACAGTGCGTAACGAGCCTCTCGGAGCTTTCGTTTGACCGTTTGCTCGGTGGCGGCATCCTTGGTTTCCCTGGTGGTCGCCGCCTGCAGCAGAACATTCTTCACATACTGCTGGGTAAGCGTTGAACCGCCCTGCGTGACCGAACCTGACTCCTGGTTGGTGACATAGGCCCGGATGAGCCCCTTGTAATCAAGGCCGGTGTGTTCGTAGAAACGGGAATCCTCGATGTCGATGATCGCCTGACGCATCACCATCGGCACCTGATCAATCGTCACGATCTCCCGGTCCTGCTCACCCCGCAGGTATCCGATCACATTTCCTTGGGAATCAAGTATCCGGGAGGCCTGTGGCAACGGCGGCACGGTGAGGTTCGCGGGCAGCTCCAGGAACGAGTCGGCGCCGCCCTTGGCCGTGAGGCCTACCAGGGCCACGAAGGGCACCGCCATGAACGCGAGCAGGACGCCGGACAGCCCACTGATGATCATGAATCGCGTCGTCCGCCTAGCCGCTGTCCGGGCACGCGGCCGGAAGGACCGGAGTCTCGCGGGCCGCCGGGTGTCTGCGGGTGCGATGCGTCCGGTGGCGCCGGAACGACCAGAACCGACCGGAGGTTCCGGATGCCGACGGTATGTTCCTGTCGTCGCTGTCACGTCCGGGAACCTCCAAATGGCCCCCTTCGCGACCACTCGGCCGCGCAATGGGCACAAGCCTATGACCCCGCTCCTCAGACACGTGGATGTCACGCGGACGACACGAAGCAGTGACAGAACGCACCACATTTATCACTCGGATCAATGGCCCGGACGGGTCATTTGGACAACCACCCGTGTGGGGTCTGTGCCGTGGCAAAGGCGCTCCGTACGGTTTCGGGCGAAGCCACGTCACCACCCGCACGGGCCCCCTGACCCGGACTCGAGAAGAAAGGCAGGTGGCATGACCAGCAGCCTGGCTACCCGCACCAGCGCCGCACGACGTGCCAGCTCGACCCAGTTGATCGGCTCGACCGTCGATGGCGACTGGACCGCGAACGCGGCCTGCCGTGATCTGGACCCGGACGATCTCTTCGTTCAAGGTGCCGCCCAGAATCGCGTCAAGACCCGATGCTTCGGATGCGCCGTTCGTACCGAATGCCTCGCTGACGCCCTTGACAACCGAGTCGAATTCGGAGTCTGGGGAGGTATGACCGAACGGGAACGCCGAGCTCTTCTGCGGCGACGGCCCGATGTCGCCTCCTGGCGAAAACTGCTTGCGGATGCGCGCGCCCACCATGGGGCCGCCTCCGCGGGTTAGGACCGTCCGCACCTCGTCCCCCCAGTCGACGATCCAGCCTCCGATTCGTCCTCAGTATCTCACTATCACACTCCGACCGGATGCTCGGGACGTCGACGTCACCCAGGAGACAACCTCTCGACGACGGCGTCTCGGGGCACCCCGGGACGAGCGCATGCGAACAGCGCCACGCTGGCTGGGGCTCCTCAAGGCCGCAGCCGCGCAAAAACACGATCGCGCGCCCTGAACGGGCCGGAACGCTCTAACCAGCCTGGTGGAGTACTTTCTCCCCAGCGAGCGCGGCACCGACATCGCGGAGGCCATCAAGATCGTGAATGTCTCCAGCCAGCGCGTCGACCTCAACCAGCGGTGTGTCAGGATGCGCGCTGGTGAAACGCTCCCGCAGCCGGTTCTCGCGCGTGGCCAGCCTTACTCTTTCCGCGTGGACCCGCAGTACAGCCGCTGTCAGTGGATGCCCGGCGTGCTCGGCGAGTGTTTCGGCCGCGGCGAGACTGCGTTCCACGGTCAGGCCGCGAGCCGCGGAACACACCGGGTGGACCCGATTGATGACAAGCCCCGCCAACGGCATTCCGTCCGAATCCAGTCGATCAACGAAATAGGACGCCTCCCGCAATGCGGCGGCCTCAGGAGCGGCTACCACAACAAATGAAGTACCGGGTGCGCCCAACAACTGGTACGTCTGCTCGGCACGCTGCCGAAAACCGCCAAACATGGTTTCCAGCGCCGCCACGAACTGGCTGACGTCCGTCAGGAGCTGCGCACCGACAATCTTGGTCAGAATCTTGCCGAACATACCGAGCCCAACCCCGACAACTTTCAGGTACATTTTTCCACCCGCCTTCGCCGGGGCGAGCAGCAGCCGAAGCAAGCGACCGTCGAGAAACGCCCCTAACCGAGTGGGTGCGTCAAGAAAGTCCAGCGCCGACCTGGTCGGCGGCGTGTCGACGACGATGAGATCCCAGTCCCCGGTGGCATCCAGCTGGCCGAGTTTCTCCATGGCCATGTACTCCTGGGTACCGGCAAAGGACGACGACAACGACTGGTAGAAAGGATTTTCAAGCAGCTGCTGAGCTCTGTCCGGGGCTGCGTGCGCCAGCACGATCTCGTCGAACGTCCTTTTCATGTCGAGCATCATCGCGTCCAGCCGGCCGCCGGCCGACCGGTCGACCCCGGCGACTTCCCGAGGAATGTTGTCCAGTTCGCTCAGCCCCATGGACTGGGCCAGCCGACGTGCCGGGTCAATCGTCAGAACGACCACCTGGCGGCCCTGTTCCGCCGCCCGCAGGGCCAGCGCCGCGGCAATGGTGGTTTTCCCGACGCCGCCCGACCCGCAGCACACAATGATCTTCTCGCTGTCAAGCATCGCATCGACGTCCAACGGCGCTACCGGCACCGGCGGGACGGGCAGCGGTCGTTGTGCGGGCTGCCCCTGCGTCGTGCTCATCCGACCATCCGCTGTTTGCGCAGCAGGTCCGCAAACCGGTAGATCACGCCAACATCCACGCCGTCGGCGACCAGGGGCAGTTCGTATACGGGCCGGCCCAGCCTCTCGACCTCGGCTCGTTCAGCCACTTCCAGGCGTACCCGGCGCGCGTGCTGGGCCGCTTCGGTCGCGAGCGCGCCGACCAGCTCGACGCCGGCCTGAATGCCGGCCTCCTTCATACCTGCCACCAGTTCTTCAAGATCCAATTCATCAGCGCTAGCCCGCTCGATGTCATCGGCCGCCAACAACGGCTGCCGGATCATATTCACGATGACACCGCCGACCGCGAGGCCCGCGGTTCTCACCTCAGCGACGCCGTCCACCGTCTCCTGCATCGGCATCTCCTCGAGGAGGGTGACAAAATGCACAACAGTCGCGGCGGACCGCATCACCGCCATCACGCTGTCGGCCTGAGTACGGATCGGACCCATTTTCGCCAGCCCGGCAACCTCGGCACTCACGTTGAGAAACCGGGCAATACGACCGGTCGGCGGCGCGTCGAGAACAACCGCGTCATAGGACCTGCCGCCGGGACGGGTCGCGTCCGGACGGTTCACGGCTTCTTTCACCTTGCCGGTGAGCAGGACGTCCCGAACCCCGGGCGCGATCGTGGTGGCGAAATCGATAGCGCCGATCTTGCCAAGCGCCCTGCCGGCGCGGCGGAGGTTGTAGAACATTTCCAGGTACTCCAGCAGGGCCTCCTCTGCGTCAATGGCGAGCGCGAAAACCTCACCGCCACCTGGAGCGCTCGCCACTTTACGCTCGGCGTAGGGCAGCGGCGGGGTGTCAAACAGCTGCGCGATCTGCTGACGCCCCTCGACCTCGGTGAGCAGTACCCGCCGTCCCCCGGTCGCGAGCGCCACCGCGAGCGCGCCGGCTACGGTCGTCTTGCCGGTGCCGCCCTTGCCGGTGACCACATGAAGGCGGCACGACCACGGCCCCCGAGTGGCGCCAGGCGGCAGAGTGTCCTGCGACGTCACACCGACGACCGTACCCGGCTCGGCCATCCCCTTCCGTGCGGGCTTCCGTGCGGAAGCACGGCTGCCGGACGCCAGGTCCGCCGATGCGTCCCGCCCTCTCCCAGCGATGACCAATAAGGTCTCGTGTCATGACGACCTGGGAGTACGCGACAGCACCACTGTTGATCCATGCGACCAAGCAGATCCTCGACACCTGGGGCGCGGACGGCTGGGAGCTCGTCCAGATCGTTCCCGGCCCCAATCCGGAGAGCCTGGTCGCCTACTTCAAGCGCCCGACGAACGTCTCGACGGCATGACGCCCGCGGGCACCGAGGCGGCCACTCCGTCGCGGCGGCTGGCCGCGCTCGGGCTGACACTTCCCGCGGTACCGGCACCAGCCGGCGCCTACCTGCCGGCTCGCCGCCATGCCGAGCTGGTGTGGACGGCCGGGCAACTGCCGCTGGTGGACGGCACGCTCGCCGACCGCGGCCAGGTCGGCGCGGCCGCTGACGGCGGCATGATCACCCCTGACCGCGCCACCGAGCTGGCCCGCATCTGCGCGCTGAACGCCCTCGCGGCAGCGGCCGCGGTTGCCGGCGGCCTCGATGCCGTCACCGGCATCGTCAAGGTCGTCGGGTTCGTCGCCAGCGTGCCCGCGTTCACCGGACAACCGGCGGTGGTCAACGGCGCGAGCGAGCTGCTCGCGGCGGTGTTCGGCGACGCCGGGCGGCATGCCCGCTCCGCCGTGGGGGTAGCCGTCCTGCCCTTGGGCGCCCCGGTCGAGATCGAGCTGGTCGCCACCATCTGTTCTAACATCTGACACATGCCGGATCCGACCAGCGCGGTGACCGAGGACCTGCTCACGCACCTGCGCCAGCGGCTACCGTCGAGCATCCCCGAGCGGGCGCGGTCCTATCGTCCTGATATCGACACGCCGGCACCCGCCCGCGCCGCGGCCACGGTGGTCCTGCTCCGGCCCGCCCTCAGCGGGCCAGGCGGGGTCGAGGTCTGTCTGTTGCGCCGGGCGTCCACGATGGCCTTTGCCGCCGGCATGTACGTATTCCCAGGCGGGACGGTTGATCCAGCGGACAGCGACGCTGAGCCGCGCCAATTCGGTACGGCGGGGGCCGTGGCGCCATACCTGCCCGGGGCCGGGCCGGCGCTGGCCCGAGCGCTGGTGTGCGCGGCGGTGCGCGAGACGTTCGAGGAAAGCGGTGTCCTGCTCGCCGGACCAGACGGCGACACCATCGCCGATGTCAGCGGCCCCGGCTGGGAATCGGACCGGGCCGCGCTGGAGAGCCGGCGGACCAGCCTTGCCGCCGTGCTGGCCCGACGCGCCCTCGGGGTACGGATCGATCTGCTCCGCTCCTGGGCACGCTGGATCACACCCGAGGTCGAACCGCGCCGGTACGACACCTGGTTCTTCGTCGCGGCGATGCCAACCACGCAGCTGACCCGCCGGATCCCCGGCGAATCCGACCGGCTGCTGTGGACGTCGCCGGCGGCCGCGCTCGACGACTACCTGGCGGATCGGCTACGCCTGATGCCACCCACCGCATACACCCTCGGCGAGTTGGTGAACTACACCAGCGTCGAAGAAATCATGGCAGCTGCCACCGCCCGGGACATGGAACCGATCCTGCCAAAAATCTCGTTGCGCGACGGCACGGCCCGGCTTGTGTTCCCGCATGACACCGACTATGGCTCAATCGGCTGACGGGCACGGGCGGGCAGTGGCCACGATGCCGTCCCATCCTGCCCTGCCCAGGCAGGTGACAACACTGGCGGCGGTGCTGCTCGCGCCCAATCCCGGCCCGATGACACTGGACGGCACGAACACGTGGCTGCTGCGCGCCCCCGGTGCCACCGGCTGTGTGGTCGTCGACCCCGGCCCGCCTGATCACCGGCATCTCGATGCGATCGTCGCGGCGGGACCAGTTGAGATGATCCTGCTTACCCATGGTCATATTGACCATGCCGCGGGCGCTGCTCCGCTTCACAG
>NZ_CAKJTR010000102.1:10270-19387 GCF_917627355.1 Protofrankia sp. Cj3
CAGCGTCTCGGTGCTCACCGGCGACACAATCCTCGGGCGGGGCAGCACGGTGGTGGCGCATCCTGACGGGCGGCTCGGCGATTACCTAGCGAGCCTGCGGCGTCTGCGCGAGCTGGGCGATGCCACCGTCCTTCCTGGCCATGGGCCCGAGCTGCCGGCAGCGGGGCGGGCTTGCGACACATACCTCAGCCACCGGGAGGCCCGCCTGCGGGCGGTCCGAACAGCCGTCGAGGCAGGCGACACGACAGCCGTGGAGATCGTCCGACGGGTCTATGCCGATGTCGACCCCGCGCTGTGGCCGGCGGCGGAACTATCGGTCCACGCCCAGCTCGAGTACTTGCGCCAGCTCTCTCACTGAGGTAGTCGAATCATCGCCGCAGGCAACGGAAGGCGACGTCTTCCAGACATCCCAGATGGCTCTTTTTCCATCCGAACGTGGCTAAGATCAGCGGGAAAAGAAGATCCCGTACAGTTGGCTTATGCTCGCGGCCGGGAGGCGACTACCCGTGCGTAACGCTCCGCATTTGTCCGACTGCACCAGAACAGCTCCGGCATGGAGGCGATACCGGCAAGCCCCGTATATCGGACGGGCCGGCTGGATGTCCTTGCCACACCCCGGCTACGGGATGTTCCGATGATCACATCGCCCATCGCCGGCACCCTGCGCTGCCCACGCTGCGGCACCCCCACCGTTCCCGGCGGGCGGTTCTGCTTCCACTGCGGCTTGCCCCTCCAGACCGAAAACGGTCTGGGCGCGGACGAAGGTGCCGAGCGCCGGGTGGTCACCGTCCTGTTCGGTGACCTCTCGGACTTCACCGCGTGGGCCGAGGACCTCGATCCCGAACGGGTCGGTGAGGTCACCGACCGGGTGCTCGCCGCGCTCGCTCGCGATGTCGCCGAGGTCGGTGGACGGGTCGACAACCTGACCGGCGACGGCATCATGGCCGTGTTCGGAGCACCGACCGCGCACGAGGACGACCCGGAGCGAGCCGTCCGCGCGGCCGCCGCGATGCAGGAGACCGTCCGCCGGCTGGTCACCGACGAGGCCGGCGGTGGGCGCCATCTCGGCCTGCGGGTCGGGATCAACACCGGCGAGGTACTGGCCGGCATTCAGGCGTCACTGAGCTACACGGTGATCGGCGACACTGTCAACACCGCCGCACGGCTGTCTGACGCGGCGGCGGTCGGCGCCGTGTACGCCGGACACCACACCGTGGTCGCCACCACCTCGGTGGCAACGTGGCGACCACTGCCAGCACTGAAACTCAAGGGCAAGCGTGAGCCCGTCCCGGCCTACGAACTGGTCAGTCTGCGGCCGTCCAACGTCGCCCGGCCCAGCCACGGTGACGACGCGCCGTTCACCGGCCGGGACCAGCAGCTCGCGGTTCTCGTATCCGCCTTCCGGGATGTCGTCGCCCATGGCCAGCCACGGACGGTGGTCGTCACCGGCGAGGCCGGGATCGGCAAGACCCGCATCGCGGCGGAACTCGCCCGCCAGGTCGGTACGCAGCCCGACGCCAGGGTGCTGTGGGGACGTACGGTCCGCCACGGTGACGGGCGGGACCTCGCGCCGCTGATGGACATCGTGCGGACGGCATCCGGGGTGGGCGAAGGCGACAGCCCGGACCGGGTCGCCGAACGGGTCCGGCGCACCGTCGGCCGCCTCGAGCACCCCGCCGCGCGCACCCGCATTCCCGGCGGAGTGGCGGACAAGCTGCTCGCTCTGCTGGGCGTCCCGCCAGAAGGCCGTTCAACAGTCACCGCGGAGACCCCGCCGGGTGATCCGGCGGGCCGCGACGCCCATCCCGACAGCCATGCCGTCCGGGCCGTCGACGCGATCGTCGACGACGTCGCTGTGCTGCTCGGGGGGCTGTCCGACGACGGCCCGCTGGTGATCATCCTAGATGATCTGGAGTGGGCGACGACCGCGCTGTGGCAGGGATTACGGCGTTTCGCAAGCCGGCTGCGCGGACCGGTCCTGCTCGTCCTGCTCGACCGTGAGGCCCCGCCCTTGACCGGGCTGCCCAACCCGGAGCTGCTCGCGCTGGCACCGCTGGCGGAAGCCGCGGCGGCGAGGCTGCTGCGGGACTATCTCGGCGGCGCCGAACTTGACGAGAACGCCCGCGCCGCGCTGCTCGGGCGGGTACACGGAAACCCGTTCTTCCTCACCGAGCTGCTGAACCTGCTGGTGGACCGCGGTGTACTGCACCGGGGCTCCCAGAGCGCGGGGCCAGCGCTCGTCCGCACCGAGGAACTCGCGGCATCGGGATCCACTGTGCAGCGCACCCGCCGCCGCCAGTCGGCCGGTATCGAGCCCTCCAGCTGGGTGCTTGAGGGATCCCTGCCGGAGACCACGCTGCCGGCCGGGGTGCAGTCGGTGCTGGCGGCCCGTATCGACGACCTGGACCCGATCGCGAAGGCCGTCCTGCGGTCCGCGTCGGTGCTCGGCAGCCGGTTTCCCGCCGACGCGTTGCCCGCGCTGGAGGACCGCCGGGGCGACCAGGTCCACCGGGCGCTGGCAACCCTCACCGAACGCCAGCTCCTGCGGCCCGCGCATCCCGGGGAACCGTTGTGGACGTTCGTCCATCCGATGGCCCGCGATGTAGCCTACGCCGGCCTGCCCAAGGTGGAGCGGGCCCGCCGGCACGCGGCGGCCGCGCAATGGGGGGTGGAGTTCCTCAGCGGCTCCGAGGCGGAGGTCGCTGCCTTTGTCGGGCATCATGCCGAACGCGCCCACGACCTGGCGGCATCGATGGCGCTGCCCGCCACGGACCCCGCGTGGTCGGCTCGCGAGCCCGGCTTCCATGCCCTGGTACGGGTCGCCCGCTCGGCACTGGCCCGCGACGATCATCGCGGCGCCAGCGACTTGATCACAAGTGCGCGCAGGCTCGGCCGCGGCATCGTCAACGAGATCGACGATCTCGGGGCAGTCGTGCTGCATGCCGAGGCGCTGGCATCCCTGCGCCGTCTGGATGAGGCCGAACGCACCCTTCGGCCCGCGCTCCGGGTCACCACCCCTGAGCTCCGGGCCGCCGCCTACCGCGTCCTCGGCGATCTCCGGCACAAGCAGGGCCGGGACGAGCAGGCCGCTACTGCGCTCGTCACCGCGCTGGAGCAGGCTCAGCTCGCCGGCAGCGACCGGCTGGTAGCGGCGACCCTGCGTCAGCTTGGTCTGCTGGAATACGCCGCCGGCCGGGTGCGCCACGCCGAGAAGCGGTTCACCGATGCGCTGACGCTGGCCCGCCGGGTCGGCGACCCGCGCGGGGTCGGCTGGGCGCTCCAGCACCTTGCCTGGAGCGCGACCACCCGTGGGGACTACCCGAATGCCGAAAAGTACCTGCGGGACGCCTCCGAGGTCTTCAGGCGGTTGGACGACACCGGTGGCCTGGGCTGGTGCGCTGGCACCGAGACACTGGTCTGGCTGCTGTCAGGCCAGCTCAGTCATGCTCGCCACATCGCGCGGGAGCTGATCGAGATGGCCGAGGCGATGGGCGAGCGATGGGGCCTGGCCGTGTGCCTGACCATCGACGCGATCGCCGCCGCCGAACTCGGGGACGTCGCCGAGGCCGAAGCGGAGGCCGAGCGCGCGGCGGAGTTGTTCCGTGCCACCGGTGATACCTGGGGAGCCGCGCTCACCCTCGTGGCCAAGGGGCTCGCCGCTCGCGGCGCGGGTGATCCGGAACGGGGCGCGGCCCACCTGGAGGACGCCCATGCCGCCGCCAACATGGGCCGCCACGCGGTGGTGGGTGCGCTTGCCCTGGTCCTGCTGGGGCTGACCCGGCTCGACGCCGGGCTGATCGACTCGGCTGAGCAGGCCGCGTCCCTCGCGCTGGAAACCCTGGACGGCCTTGAGCTGCAGCCCCACGCGCAGCTGGGGGCAAAAGTGCTGGTCGCCCAGGTTGCGCGGGCTCGTGGGCGGCTACAGGAGTCGATCAGTCTGCTGGAGCAGGCGCTGGCCGCCGGCGAACCGGCGACCCTGCTGTTCCCACGTCGTCAGGCCTACGCGCATCTCGCCGGCACTCTGCTGGACGCGGGCAGACCGGCCGAGGCGCTGGCTGTTGCCCGGCGAGCGGTCGAGGTGGAGGCGGAGGACATCCGCGCCCAGGTGCTGGCCTGGCGGGCGCTGGGCACCGCCCTGGTCGCCGTCGGCAAACCCGCCGAGGCTCGGGCGGCATACGAGAAGGCGCTGGATGCGGCTACCGCGACGGGCGCGGTGAGCGAGGTCTCACAGACCCGTCGACTGCTCGCCGCCGTCCCAGCGGCCGCGGCTGTCCCGGACGCGGCGCCGGACAGCTACCCCACGGGCCTGGGCACGTCGCCAGCTGGGCCACCGACGGCGCCACTGGCCATACCGCCGACGGCGCCACCGGCCATACCCAGGCTGGCCGCTGAGCCGAGCGGGCAGGCATAGCGCAGGCTGGACGCGACGTGCCGGATCGAGCGGGTCTCACGGCGGAACGAGTCCCACAACGGAGCGGGTCTCGCGGCGGGCCCAGGCAACGCGCCAGTGCGCTGCCTGGGCCCGCCGGGGTGGGTGCGGGCCGGCCTGTGCCCCCTGCAGACCGGTTCTAGCGAGCGCGCCGGGCGAGCCTTTCCCGGTCGAGCAGAACCACCGCGCGGGAGTCCAAGCGCAGCCAGCCACGCGTGGCGAAATCCGCCAGCGCCTTGTTGACCGTCTCGCGGGACGCCCCGACCAGTTGGGCGAGCTCTTCCTGAGTAAGACCATGCTCGACCCGGACCCCGGCCGCCTCGTTGCCGGGCTGTGCCGGTTCGCCGAACCGTTCAGCCAGGTCAAGAAGGGCCTTGGCCACTCGTCCAGGCACGTCGGTGAACACCATGTCGGCCATGGAGTCGTTGGTTCGCCGCAGGCGTTGTGCCAGTACTCGAAGCAGCAGCGATGCCGCCTCGGGACGGGTGGCCAACCACGGCCGCAGCGCGGTGTGCTCCAGGGAGACCAACGATGCGTCGGTCACCGCTGTCGCGCTGGCCGTACGAGGCCCTGGGTCGAACAGCGACAGTTCACCGAAGAGGTCCCCAGGCCCCATCACCATGAGGAGATTCTCCCGGCCGTCGGACGCGGCGCGCCCGATCTTGACTTTTCCGGCAAGGATCACGAAGACACGGTCTCCGGTTTCACCTTCACGAAACAGTACTTCGCCTCGGGTAACGTTCTGGCGTTCAAGATGATCATTAAGGGCCTGTCGATCCTGTTCGGACAGGCCGGCAAACATGGGAACACGGGCAAGCAGATCGTCCACGGCGTCCGAGCATGCCAGGAGTGGAGCCAAAGGGCACGACCTGAAAGCCGTAACAGGCTGTCGGGTCTTGAACAGGTCGGCCCAATCGGGGTATTTCAGGCCCGGACGGCCCGTCCAGGAACGAGATCACGCACAGCGGCATACACGCATCGAGAGATTATATAACTCTCCGTAGTCGGAAAAACAAGAAAAATCAACGAAAAGCCAACTGGAACTCATCCTCACACCGCCCGGTGCTTACCCGGCGTCGATCGCCGCAAACGTCGGCGGTAACGCTCCAGCGCGACTGGCAGGCCCTGGGAGACGAAGGTGCTCACCTCGTCCGGCCGGGCGTTGGCAAGGAAGCCCTCCAGGCCCTGCCCCGAGTCGGCGGCACGCAGGGGACGCTCAACCCGCTCCATCGCAAGCAGCAGGGCAAGCAGCACGAGGGGAAAGGAGATCGCGGCAATCAGAAACATGGCGGGCACTATGGTGACGGATGACTGTGCGTAACCAGCACGTGGGGTCCGGATGCGTCCTGCGACATTGAACACATCCGCGACGCAGACCGGAAGCTAGCGTGATCAGCTCGCCCGTTACCCTGGATCCGTGCCCGTCACCGTCAACACCGCCACGGAGAGCCCGCTGGCGCGGACACGGCGAGCCCGCAAGATCATCAGAACCCTCGGCGACCTCCACCCGGATGCCCGGATCGCGCTGAACTTCAGCAGCCCCCTGGAGCTCCTCGTCGCGACGGTCCTGTCCGCGCAGTGCACGGACAAGAAGGTCAACGAGGTGACCCCGACGCTCTTCGCGCTGTATCGCACGGCCAGCGACTATGCCGGCGCGGACCGCACGGAGCTGGAAGCCGTCCTGCGTCCGACGGGCTTCTTCCGAGCGAAGGCACATTCGATCATCGGAATCGGCGCCGCGCTGGTCGACCGTTTCGCCGGCGACGTACCCGCGCGCCTCGACGACCTCGTCACGCTGCCCGGTGTCGGCCGCAAGACCGCCAACGTGGTGCTCGGACACGCCTTCGACATACCCGGGATCACGGTGGACACCCATGTCGGACGCTTGTCCCGCAGATTCGGGCTGACCAGCAACACCGATCCGGTCAAGGTTGAGAACGACCTTGCCGAGCTGCTCGAGCGCCACGACTACACGATCGCGTCCGACCGAATGATCTTTCATGGCCGGCGGATCTGCCACTCCCGCCGCCCGGCATGCGGAGCGTGCGGCGTGGCCCGCCTGTGCCCGTCGTTCGGCCTCGGCCCGACCACCTCAGATGACGCCGCGCGGCTGGTCCGCAAGGGCGTCGAAGCGGTCAGTTGAGCCCCGGACCGCATCCGGACGACACCGGAGCTCCCCGATCGGCGCGCTACCCTCGGGACGCCACGCCGGACCAGCCAGGTCGGCCACATCAGCCAGGATGGCTCGCTGACCTGGCCGATGCCCTGCGTTCGGCCCGCCCTGACGAACTGCAATCACGTAACCACGTGCCGGCGACGAACGGCGCGCGCCCGGCAGCCGTGCTCATGCTGCTCGGAGACGGCCCGGCCGGAACGGACATCCTGCTCATCGAACGTGCGCCTGACCTGCGCAGCCACGGCGGGCAGCCGGCCTTCCCCGGTGGCGCCACCGATCCCTGCGACGCGTCCCCGGCAGCCACAGCGCTGCGGGAGGCCCGGGAGGAGGTCGGGCTGGACCCGGAATGCGTCCAGGTGCTCGCCACTGGCCCCGCTCTCTACCTGCCACCCAGCGACTTCCTGGTCACACCCGTGCTGGCGTGGTGGCACACGCCGTGCTCGGTGGCTCCGCTGGACTCGAACGAGACGTCATCGGTCGCGCGGGTGCCTGTCGCGACGTTGGCGGACCCAGCAAATCGGGTGCTGGCCCATCACCCGCGGACCGGCTACCGCGGACCGGCCTTCCGCGCACACGGCATGTTCATCTGGGGCTTCACCGGTGGGCTGCTCGCCGCGCTGCTGCGGATGGGGGGCTGGGAGCGCCCGTGGCTTCCAGCCGAGCAGGTCGAAGCCCCTGTAGCCGCCATATCAGCGCCCTCCGACGCCGAGCGGGCGCCGGAACTGACGGGTGAGTCCGGATGAGCACCCCCCGGACGATACGGTCAATCCGCTCGATGAGGGACCGGAGGCAACCATGAGCGCAATAACCGGCATGAGCCCAATGACCGGCCCGGACGACAGCGTCAAGCGCCCACCGCCCCGGCCCGGCGGACTCCGGCGCCGGCGCACCGGCGTCCCCGCGACGACAGGGACTGTTCGCGTTGCGGTGAGCGTTGTCCTCGCGATCCTCGTGGCGCTCCCGCTCGGCGGTTGCGGCAACAGCAAGACGACCAGCTCGGCGACGGCCGTCTCAAGCGCCACACCGAAGATCGAAAACGATACACAGGTCTTCGACGTCGTGGGTACCGCGTCACTTCAGTTCACGCCCGCGACGCTGATCGCGAAACCCGGAAAAATCACGGTGAACCTGACCGTCGAGCGCGGCTCACCCCCGCACAACTTCGTGATCTCGACGATCCCGGCAGCCCGGACCAACTACGCCACGACCGATACGCCACGTTCCGTCACATTCACAGTGGATCAACCTGGCCAGTACCCGTTCATCTGCACGATCCACCCGAACATGCGTGGCACACTGATAATCAGCTAACGGATAGCGGGCCGCCAGACATGTTCGACATGCTTGACATCATCCTGCTCGTCACAGTGATTGTCTTTGGCGTGTCCGGCTACCGGCAGGGCTTCGTCGTCGGGGCGCTGTCCTTCGTCGGCTTTCTCGGTGGCGGCGTGCTGGGCGCGAACATCGCCGCGCCGTTCGCACGGCTCATCGGGGCCGAGACGAACGGTGCCGTGGTCGGCATCCTGGTCGTTCTTGGACTCGCCCTGGTCGGACAGATCGCCGCCACCGCCATCGGGGCGGCCCTGCGCAACCGGCTCACCTGGCAGCCCGGCCAGACCGTCGACTCGGTCGCCGGCGCGTTGCTGTCGGGGATCTCAGTGCTGCTGGTGGCCTGGCTGCTGGCGACGGCCATCGACCGGTCCCCGTTCAGCACCCTCGCCGAGCATGTGCGCCGATCAGAAATCCTGACAACCGTCGACGGGGCCATGCCGGACACGTTCCGTAATGCCTTTGCGGACCTCCGCCAGCTTGCCGACCAGCGGGGCTTCCCGGAGGTCTTCTCCAGCCTCGGCGGCGGGCGAATTGTGCCCGTCGAGCCACCGGACGCGCAGGCAGCCACCACCGCGGGTGTACAGGCCGCATCGGCCAGCATTCTGAAGATCCGGGGCGTCGCGCCGTCGTGTTCCAAACAGGTCGAAGGCTCCGGTTTCGTCTACGCCGCGGAGCGGGTGATGACAAACGCCCACGTCGTCGCCGGAGTGACGCGGCCACAGGTCGAAGTGGGCAACACCATGATGGCGGCCAGGGTGGTGCTGTTCAACCCGGACACCGACATCGCGGTCCTGTACGTGCCCGGACTGCGCCGGGCCCCGCTGGCCTTTCAGGCCGATCCAGCGGGCCGCGCGGGCGATGACGCGGTCGTCGCCGGATACCCCCAGGACGGCCCTTACACGACTGCGGCGGCACGCATCCGCAATCGTCAGACAGCCAGAGCACCCAACATCTACTCGCAGGGCACGGTGCTGCGTGACATCTACGCCGTCCGCGGCCAGGTGCTGCCGGGAAACTCCGGTGGACCGCTGCTGTCCGAGGCGGGCACCGTCTACGGAGTCGTGTTCGCCGCCGCGACGAACGACTCGGCGACCGGCTATGCGCTGACCAGCGCCGAGGTGGACAGCTCGGCGAACGCCGGTCGTGTCGCGACCGCCCAGGTCAGCACCCAGGGCTGTGA
>NZ_CAKJTR010000103.1:0-18322 GCF_917627355.1 Protofrankia sp. Cj3
GGCGAGCCGGACCGCTGATCACCAGCGGCAACATCCGGGTAGCCAACGGAGCCAGCAGGAACGGCTGGTCCACCGGCAGGCCGGTGTCAGCAGCGAGGGTGACCAACCGGTCCAGGTACTCCGACCTCACCGTTGCCACAATCCGAACCCGTCCGCCAGCCGCATCCACCAGCAGGGGGGCGAACCCGCGGCGGCTGTCGTCGGTGGAGTGGGTGAGCAGTTCCTCAGCCTGATCGATGACCAGCAGCAGACTACGAGCCTGCGCTGCTGCGAGCAGGTCTGTCACTAGCCGGGTGATCCCCCCGGGCCGGGCGATAGCTTCGCCGATCTCGCTGGCGCTCCACCCCAGGCCCCGGCGCTGGGCCTCGGCTGCTAGCAGCCGAACGAGCTCACGACTCGGGTCAGCCGCGGGAGCGGCAGCCGGTACCAGCGGGCCCAGCACCAGCCAATTGTCATCAGCAGCCAGCAGCGGCACCAGCCCAGCACGCACCAACGACGACTTACCGCAGCCGGACGGGCCGACCACCGGCAGCAGCCCACCACCTTGCCGCGCCGCGGCCCGCAGCCGTTCTGCGAGCTGACGCGTCTCTGCCGCGCGCCCAAAGAACATGCGGGCCTGCGCGGCGGTGAACGCCGCCAACCCCGGATACACCACCGACGTGTCGCCCGGCTGGGCGTCGTCGGGACTGTCGATCCGACGCAGCGCCTCCACCAGTCGCCGCCGCGCCGTATCGCCGCCATCCGAATCCAGGACTACCCGTTGGATGATCTCCGGTGGAATCAGCGGGCTGACAGTGTCGCCGGTAGTCGGCACCGGCAGCACCCGCAGACCGGTCGCCAACGCCGCCCCGATCTCAGCTGAGCACCACTCCGACCGTCGAAACGCATCCGACACCACCGCCAGCAGCGCATCCGCCCGGAACAATTCGTCGAAGAGCCGCCGCACCCACGCTTCGCCTACCGCGATCCCGTCACGAAGATCCTCAGCGAGGAACACGCTGTGGCCTGCGTGCCGCAACCAGCCCGCAACTGTCCCCGCCACAGCAAGATCCTGTGTGGCATGGCTCACAAATACATGCGCCATCGCGTCGTGCTCTCGCCCCCGTGCCGGCACAACCGGCGACCAGCCGGTCATGCGGATGATAGCGCTGGCCACACCGACGCCCATCCACCCGTCGAGGTACCGCAAGATTTCAGTTACTCGGCGTGTCGAAGCGAGGAAACCTCGCTCGCCTGGTGGTGGCGGGCGGGGCTCTTGACGCGCAAGCAGGTGCGATTTGGCGTTTTGACGCCGCCCAGGAGAATGTGCGCGGTCGAGCGGACCTGGAGTTGAATCTGCCTGCCGGGGCCCACTCGCACTCGCTGCGCCGTGACGTCGCCGTCGAGGCGACCCGCAGCTCGTTCGACGGCGCCCTCGACGCTGTCGAACGCTTCACCGGTCAGAAGGTCGGGCAAGCGCCAAGCCGCCGAGCCGACCCGTTTCGCGGCCCGCCATTGCCCAAGCCGGCGAGCAGCGGACCCGGAGGCTCGCCGACCAGGACGACGAACGTGAAGCCACCTCGCGCGAACGCGCGCTGAGGGTGAACGCCGGTGACGCCCTCAAGGCCGGCCACACCGAGATCCTCACCCAGCGCACCCGCATCGGCGCACTCCTCGGCCAGGTCCGCGACTTGGAAGCCGACTGGACCGAGGAGGCCATCGGGCGGATCACCACCGAGAACACCACCCTCATACAGCGCGTGCGCACCCTCATCGCCGACAACCGCACACTCGACGAACGGCTCAAGGCCGCCCGCGGCAACCTGCGGTTCCACGACAAACGCATCGCCGACCTCGAAACGCGACTCACCCCCGCAATAGGAAACTGGTCTGTCAAACGCGATCTGACGAGCCGCTGCCGGTCCTCGGCGACGCGTCCCGATAGTCGATCGACCTGGAAGATCAGGACAGTCTCGGAGGCATCACCGGCGGCGGCAACACGCCAACTTTCTGGGGAATATCCGACCCGGCTCCTCGGCCACGTAGCCGCATACCTGCGGGTCGACGCCGTCCACGCCTCCGCCCTCGGGGACACCACCGCCCTCGGGCTGTTCACCCACCTCGGTTGGACCGTCTCCCCGCGGGCACAAGCCGTCATCACCACCGCCGAGGACGCCGAAGCGGCTGGCATGACCTGGACCGACGCCGTCATCCAGGCCAGGACCACCCCACGCGATCATCTTCGTCGCGAACCCTGGGACCGCTGAGCCGCCCCCGACGCACTCGCGCCGCGCGACACCAACGGCTCTGCGGGCAGCGGCCCAACACCCGTGAACCGGCGGAGACCGTCTCTCCTTCACCGCAGAAAGGGTTCCCGTCATGGACCACAAGAATGACGACCTGCGGATCGGCAGCGTCGTCGACGTTCCCCTCGACGACGGGGCGATCTGGCGGTTCGGCTGGATCGTCGAGATCGACGGTGACCAGCTCGTCGTCGACCTCGGCCGGGACGGCCACGTCACCACAACCCTCGACAAGATCAGGAGACTGTAACGGACGATCACCTACAGGGTGGCAGTCTGTGACGGCACGACCCTATGTCGTGCTGAACGTCCGGGCGCGATCAGACTGGTGTGCGAGGCCATCCGGGACGCCCTACCGGCTCCCGGACCGGCCTTCCGCTGCGACCCCGCCCTGGTAGAGGACATCGCCATGAACTTCGAGTCCCACGTCCTTGTCGACATGGTCGTCAAGCAGGTCCAGGACGCTATCCAGAAAGGAGACCAGCCCGCGATCGCAATCCTGGAAGGAGAACCGTCGCACACGTTGAGCAACTCGGCGTACCTGCGCGACCCCACCCGCGCGGCCGAGTTCGAGCGGCAGGTCGCCGAGGAAGCGAACTGCATCGACCTCGAACGCCTCATCCTGGCCGTCCCGCAGATCAGCAGGCCCGTCGTGATCGACGGTGACGATGTTGTCCGGCTGCGTTCCCCCTACACCGGCGGGCCGGTGCTGGAGGACGACGGCGAGATGCATGTGATCCTGTGGGTGCTCTACGACGAGGAGGAGGGCCTCGACTCCGGGATGGTTCCCTTCCGGCGCAAGCGCGACTGCACGCCCGTCTTCGACGCGTTCGACGGCTCGGACTACATCTTCTCGATCCCCCTGAACTTCGGGGGCGGACCCGGCCTCATCCTGCTGCGGGAACTGCTCGACGAGAACCTGCAACGACGACGCACCCGCCCCTGACCCACCCCACCGGGGACGTGGCCGGGTCAGCGCGGGCTGACGTGGTTCAACCAGCGCACCAGCGGGGCGGCGCCGTCCCGGGCCAGGTCGATCACCATCGCGGTCTCCCGCAACGCACGGGCGACCGGCACCCGGCCACCGCGACCGGGCCGGGATGCCGGCTCGCGAGGTATGGAAAGTCGCCGTCGCTCGTCACCAGCAGCAACGGCTCCTCGTCGCTGCGGTAGGCACCCGCGAGCGCGAGGTCCGCGCGCTGCCAGCCCTCGGCGGCCACCAGCCGGCACCGCGCCGGCCAGCACACCGCCGCCAACCGCCCGGCCGCGCCCGCGGCCGTCACCGCACACCCGTAGCCGCCGACGATCCCCATCGTCACCGTCATCCACCGGGCCGCGAGATTGTCCGCGTCCGCCAGGACCTGCACCACAACCCCAGGACCATAGCCAGCGGGTGGCGACACGGGACGTGCACGGCCGCATACCGTGGACAAGCCCACAAGGCGGCTACACCCTCAACCGCCGTTCCACCGCCACGGAATCTGGAACGGTATTCCTGGACCGTTGGAGGCTGCGATGAACGACGCCACCTGGAGCCTGGTGACCGACGTCGTGGACCGTGTCCAGCAGTCCATCCGGATGACCGACTACCCGGCGATCGTCATCCTCGACGGGGACCGCCGCCAGATCCTGTCCGACTACGACCACGGCGAGAACGCCCGGACCGACTTCGAGACCCGTGCCGCCGAGTTCGCCCGCACCCTGCACGCCCGCCGGTTCACCTTCGCCGTCCCGCAGATCATCGAGATGCTGCCCGGCACTCTGCAAGCCCACGCGTATTCCGTCCGGCCGCTGCGCGACGGCGAGCAGGAATGCGTCGTCTGGACCGCCTACGACGCCGACGACGGCGTCGACTACGGCTGGGCCCCCTACACCCGCCGGCCAGACGGCCAGCCGATCTTCGACGAACCCCGGACGTTCGACCTCCCGGCCCACCCGACCGACGGCTTCCCCGGCGTCCGCCTGCTACGCCTCCTCACAGCCGAGTAGGCCAACACCCGCTGGGCTTGTTCGCGGGGCCTGGCCCACCGGACATTCCCGGCCGCCGGCCTTGGCCAGCGCAACCTGACCGGCCGGACCGGCACGAAGACCTGGCTGAGATGGCCAAGTACGTGCCCAATCAGCCGGTCGTGGCACGAGCACGCGCGAGAGCCCTGTGGACGTGCAGCGGGTTACGGAGAACAACTCCTCCAGCTCGCGGATGGTGTGCTCGCCGGCGCGTGAGCACAGTAGGCACCGTGTGCTACGACAACGGCAACGATCTTATCATCGGTATGGCGGCGGTCATCGACGACCTCGTCCCCAGTCCTGACCTGACCCGCGTTCCTGCCTTCGAGTAGGCAGTACACGACCTCGGTCTGCTTCTCGGTTTCGGTGCGCAGCGACCCGAACGGAACACCGGGGAAGGCCCGGACGTCCTGTGGTCACTTGGTAACCTGGCGTACCTGGTCATCGAATGCAAGAACGGCTCTACCTCCGATTGGGTCTGGAAGGGGGAAGCCGAGCAGTTGTCACACTCTGCGACTGGCTTCGCGGAGAAGTACGACCAGACCTGCAAGCGAACGCCGGTCCTCGTCCACCCCATCGCCTCGCTGCACAGCCGAGCCTTGAGAGTAGGGCACCCGGTCAACATCGGTTAAGCGTCGCGTTCCGACGAACACTGCTGTCACCTACCCAACGGCCGCCGTCGGGCTGTTCCAGACGATCCCAAATTCCGTCTGTGGTGCTCATATAGCAAGAGATAGTGATTGCGTTGCCCGGTGCGAGATGGTCCACGACCGGGGCGCTAGTTGATGGGCCAGCCCGGACGTTCGCGCCATAGGGGACACTAGCGGGAGTGCCATGATTCGCCGAGATCAGACTGATCAGGACCCCGACGCCAACGCCAATCAGGACCGCCGCCACGACGGCGACTACTATACGCCGCGATCTATGCGACCGGTGCGCATCACGGTCGGTTTCGGGGACCGAGGGATCCTCAACCAAACCGTCGTCTTCGGAACCTGGGGGAGTTGGAGCCAACGCCTGACCACAAACTCGGCAGAAAAACGTGTCGTCACGGTTCGTTGATCCACACTTGGGACAGATCACCTTCGGTTATGCCCCTTCACTAGCTCAAGCAGACGCGAAGGTCTAAAGAGTCAGACGTCAATGACCAGCAGCATCATTCAACGAGCAAGTGTGCTCGGTTCAGAAGACTTGACAAAGGGATTTTATAATGGCACTTAGGGGATAATTAGGACCTCCGTCGGTTGAAGCACCACTTCCTAAAGATAACTTCCGCTGAGCACCCAAGTTTAAACGACAAGTTTGTCAGCACCGATTTTGTACCTAGTACGGCAGTGACAGTGGCCGGCTGGTGGTCTTCTGGTGTCGGTCGGTCGGTCGGTCGGTGCGGCGCGTTGCGGGGCAGTCACGACGCGGTTCTCGAATGCCTATCTCACCTGCCCACGGCGAGATCCTGTCCCTCTTCGCCGTCGCCGACGAGGTTGCTCGGCATTCGAGCTCTTCCAACAGTGATCCAATTGCGCCCCGGCACGGCACGGCGCGCACCCGCCATTACCACTTCCGGCGTCGTGCCGGGTCCAGCTGGCTCCCGGCGCGCAGGATCGAGCCAACGCGATGATCACTGTCGCTGCCGTACTAGCTAAGCGATATCCTCATAAAGTGAGAGATTGGAGCTGACGACCCTCTCCTTGACAGGTTCTCGCCAGCGGGGATGATGGCGAGTTGGGGTGCTCCGTTTCGCTTGTTGGATGAAGCCTACGCGGAGATGCTCAATACGTTCGTAGTCGCTCGCCGTGACCCCGAATCTGTAGGACTCTCGCAGGAGTAGACGATCAATGGTTTCCCAGATGGACTCGAATCAGATTTTGCTGCAAGCGAAATCGAGGGTCGGCGATGGCGATCTGAGAGGCGCGGAAGAGCTCTTCATGCGGTTGTCGTCGGTAACCAGTCTTGCAGGCGAGGTAGCGTACGGGCTCGGCATTGTACGCTTCCGCGAGGGAAATGGTGTCCAAGCCGGACAACTTTTTGAAAAGGCATTGCAAATAGGACAAAATCGTGACAATTCAGCCTATTTTCTTGGCGAAATAGCCCTTCAAGGGGGAAGTCAAGATAGAGCAATCGCATGGTTTGGAAGAGCTCTCAGTTTCAATCCACGGCACGCTGCAGCGCTTCAACATATCATCAATCTATCTTCTACGGCAAGATTGCTTGACGAAGGAAATGGGGGTACTGCCGACAGAAATACTTCGGCGCGCACAAATCCCTCTATGGGCGATAAGCCGCCACGGATTCCGCTTTACCGCGATACGGTAATCGGCATCGCCGATCAGGTGCGGCTGGCGGCGGTTCCATTCAGAGGCAAAGCTGCCGGATCGCAATCGCTAACGTTTCGAGTGCGAGTGCACGACCGGTCGGGAAATGTGGGTCCTGTACGCGCGATCGAACTGCGCGGCAATGAGATTCGCGGAGCGGTCGAGAATGGCGACTGGGTTGAGCTGATCGATCCGCCAAGAGGAGGCGCCGGGAGGGTCAAAAGAGTCTTTAATCTAACGACCAACGAAGAAGTTCGATCAAAAATGTTCATTCTCACGGCGCGCTAGCTATGTCCGTCTGGGGCGGCATCGAGAGATACTTACTTGAAGAGGTAGCGATCAAGCCAGAGGTTACTAACCGTCTCAAAGAATTCTGAAGGCGGTCCCGTCGAGACAGGTTGCTCTATAGAGGACTGGTGTTGATGACTAGCGGCAATGCTAAATCTACGGAAGAGGCGAGCGCCGGTCAAGCTCTTTGGGAGGCCGTAGAGCATGTGACCGAAGGCCTTATGCGCGATATTGCCGGCATTGATCATAAGCTCGCCCAGCAGCCGGAAGCCATAGCCGGCCTTGTGGCCACCGGCGCGCACGCCCTAGCTGCGATATCTAATGCGGCGCAGGGAAAGTGGGAGGCTACTGCAGACCACGCCAACGATATGGCTGACGCGGCGTTGAACTGCGTCACAAGAGGATATCTAGGTCAGTTTGAAGCAACAATTGATGCGGCTGCGGCAACCCACAGAATGTTGGGAGAGGAAGCTCCGACTTCATCCGAACTCAGGCATCAAATCGCTCATAAGATAGGTGAGTCGCTCGCGGACCGTATCTATTTTGCGACGCACCCCGATGCGGTGCCTGGTTCTGGCCAAGGACCAGTCCATCACAGCCGCTCGGCGCCGTCGCCGAGATCTGAAGAGCGAGGGTCGCCGGCCAAATCGCATTCAGCCACATCACCTCGATATTCCGACCTGACCGGAGTTGCATCGTACGCACCCGACCCGGCCACCGGCGGACTCGGTGACGCCATCGGCGACCCGGCCACCGGCGGACTCGACTATGATCCTGGCGTCCATGGAACGTGAGCGGGGCGGTCGAAGCGATCATGTGCATGGCCGCGCGGCGTCTAGCCCGAAGGGCAAGGTCGCCGCAAGTCAGGATACCTTCGGCACCTTCACAAATTGAAGCGCTTGACCAGGACCCTCATCGGTCCACGGCTCGTTTGACCGGGCAGCCTCATAGCCGAGATGGTCGGCCAGCTCCACCGCCAAGCCGCGTTCTAGCACCGCCCGCGCCAGCTCCGGCAGTAACCTGCCGTCACCGTTCAACCGCAGCCCTTCGGCGCGTCCACCCGGCCCAGCAACGCGTCCAACCACGGACTCTACGGCCAGTCTTCTGGGCTGACATCGCAGGCCCCTGCCCCGTCGGCTTCACCGCCGCCGCGTCCGGCAGCCTGTCATCGCCTGTCACCGACATCGCAAACCTCCCCAAGCGCCGGCGCCTACCGCCGACGCCTCACGGCGGGGTTGGCGTCTATGCGGCGGCGACGTCCTCGGCGAGGTCGTCGCGCTGCGGCCCCTCGGGAGCGATCTCCACGGTGATGGTGCCACCGATCGCGAGGGCATGGCAGTCGCGCAGCCATGCCGACCCCAGGGCGAACCCGCGTTGGCTGCCGCGTGTCTCGATCACGGCGCGGATGCGCATCCGCCGTTGATGGTGCCGGTGATGCGATGACGTGGCTTCGCAGACTATACCTGGTCGGGATCGAACGGCACTGCCACGAAGGCCCGGCCGCGCCCGTGGGCAGCGAGGGTGGTGGTGAACCGCTGTGGCTGCACCGGCTGATCGTTCCATCAGGTCACGGATGGAGCGGCGGTGGTGCTCGCTGTGGGCGCCACATCCGCTCAACCGACGTCTGGCGCCGTGGCGCCGATGTAGATGTCTGACCCCCATCTGGCACCCACCGTCGCCGGGAACGGCTCCACGCGGACGACAGCGCCTTCGTCGGGAGCGACGACCATCATTGCCTGGTCTCCCTGCCGACCGAGGTAGACCCCAACGTGGGTGATGTTGTTCGGAGCGGTCCCGAGGAATACCAGGTTCCCTGTCTCCAGCGGCGCCCCGGCCGGCAGCTTAGGGCCGGCGTCGTACTGGGCCTGGGCAGTGCGCGGTAGCTGGATGTCGGCTGCCGCGTAGGCGGCCTGGGCCAGGCCGGAGCAGTCGAAGCCGGGATCGCCGTTCCCGCCCCACACGTAGGGCTTGCCAATCTGCGCACAGGCAAAACCGACCGCGGCCAGGCCGGCGCTACTACCGATTTGATCGATTCCGGACTGAAGCGTTGACTGAGATGCGGGGCACGCTACTGAAGCGTTCGGGTTCGGTTCAGAGTATTGGGCTGCCTGGTTGAGGACGTCGGTGACGTACCAGTCGGCATGGTTGTAGGCGAAGATCGCTCCCGGGAGGTCGTGTCCGTCGCGGGCGCCGTTATCGCAGAGCTCGAATGCGGCGGCGTAGATAGCGTCGTGCGGGTCATACCCAGGGGTGCGCGACCGATCGCAATCGGTAACGAGTGGTGGCTCAAAGTCACCACGAGGGGCCCGCTACCGGACTACCGCTGACGCCCATAGTGCTTGTGCTTCAGGGATTTTTGGATTGTCAGGGGTGCCTGACCGTGGCCGAACGTGTAGTTGGATCAACCCGGAGTGCTACCTTCGCGCAGCCCTGGGGTCATACCGCGACGGCGGAGTGGCGCCGCCGGGTGGGAGCGGATGGCGGGCGATCACAGCGGCAAACGTTGGTTCGAGGAATTGCATACTGCCGCCTGCCCCGAACGGGTTTTCGCCGTGTTGGACGCCGCGCAGCTGGGATCGGCCGTGATCGCTCTCTTCTCCGGACTAAAACGTTGATCGATCACGGACTCGTCGTTCAGCGGGGCCTGCGGGCCATGACCACCTCGGTGTCGCCTGGCCAGCCCCAGAAGATCCCTTCGGCGGAACGGTTCGCGAGCAGCGCCTGCACCAGGCCGACGAAGTCTTCCAGACGATCACCATAGAGGTGTGGCGCCGAGAACGAGAGGGACAAGTACCCGGGCGAATGTCCGGCTGGACGGGGTCGCGCGGGTCGCGGGTGAACTGCGCCTTCCGGTGCGCGCTCGGGCGGAGCGGGTTGCCTGCCCGCGCTGCGGGACGGTGTCGGCGAGGGTGCACGGCCGGTATCGGCGGCGGCTGGTTGACGTCGCGCTCGGCGGGGCGGGGGTCGTGGTCGAGCTGGTCGTCCGCCGGTTCCGCTGTTCGACGCCTGGATCGCCGCCGTCGAGGCCGACAACCAGCCCGACCTCCACCGCTTCACCCACGGCCTGCGCCGCGACTACGACGCCGTCCGCGCCCGGCCCGCAGGCCCCAGGTGCGTAGGGAAGGCCTCGGCGTCACTGTCGACCAGGTCAAGGTGGTTCTCGCCCGGCTGGCCGCCCGCCGACGGCGGAGGGTTCCGGCTGCCGCTTCCACTGGTCCCGATGCTGACGCCTCCGGCGGACTAACCGGTCGCCGCCGAACGCACGCGGCTACCATCGGCGACCGTGCGTGATCGAGCGCACGCTGGTCGCGGGCCTGGCTGTCCGGCTCCGTACTGGAGGCCGTCACACCCCGGCCGGCTGACCGGGCCGTAGGCACGATGGGCCCTGCGCGTGTGGAACGGGTCGCGAGACCCGAACGGCCCCCGGGTAACCTCCTCCTGGGCGTGAGTATGGAGGTCGACGGGGTGACGGGGGCCGTAGCTACGCAATGGGACTTCTTCATCTCCTACACCGCTACGGATATCGAATGGGCGGAATGGATCGCCTGGCAGCTTGAGTCCGTTGGCTATCGGGTTCTGTTCCAGGCCTGGGACTTCGTGGCCGGCTCCCATTGGACTCGCCAGATGCAGGAAGGCATCCTCAGCTCCGAACGGACCATCGCGGTGCTGTCCCATGGTTATCTCGACTCCGTGTACGGGAACGAAGAATGGCAGGCGGCCTACCGGGCGGACCCGAACGGCTTCCGACGCAAGCTGGTCCCCATACGCGTGGAGGATTGCGAGCGCGCTGGGTTGCTTGGTAGCGTCGTCTCCTTCGACCTGTACGATCACTCGGAAGAGGGTGCCCGGCAGTATCTGCTCCAACAGATCAAGTCGACGCGTGATGGCCGCGCGAAACCCAGTCAGGCGCCGATCTTTCCTCAACGCGCCGACCTACTGGTCGGTACGACACGCGAGCCGAATCCTGCCCGGCAGCGGCTGTCGCATCCGCCAGGCTTCCCGGGCTCGGCGCAGTTCCAAGTACACCCTTTAGACCAAGAACACGCGCTGCGGATACCCGTATCTGGGGCTAGAAGCGCCGATCATCTCACCTGTTCTGGCGCCCCTGAGCTCCCCGATTCTGCGTCGCTCCCACGGCCCGCCCCGTCGTCGAGGACCCGTGACGACGCGCAGTGGCCCGCTCCGGCTGCCGGATGGCCCATCACGGCCGGATCCAAGGCGCCTTGGACATCCGGAAATGAGGACCCGGCCAGTGTCTCGCAGCCGACCATGGCAAGCGATTTCGCATTTAGTTTCCTTCGCACCGTCGCTCGAATAATCGATCTATTTTTGAGCTTGATCTATACAATCATCATGATTTATCCGGTCGCCTTGCTGCTCTATCCCTTCGCTTTGCTTGTCCAGGACCCCAACAACGGCGCTTTCTCGACCATCGGAGCAGCAATTGCCGGCATCCTCGGGATCACTCTCCCCGAACTTCTGATGACCCGCTTTTTCGGAGCGACTCCCGGGAAGTTCCTCATGGGCCTTCGTGTCGTTTCTTGCGACCCTCAGCGAAAGCTGACTGTAGGCGTCATACTGATGCGGATGCTGATTCACGACCGGTCGCGGAGCGCAATGGTGATTTAACGAGACGTCGTACCTTAGCTTGTCGTTTAAGTTGTCTGCCTCTCAGTAAGGCACGGTGGAGCGGGCCACCCGAACCGAAGCCCACGAAATCACGCGCCAAGACGACCAGGCTGCCGGCTACGCTCATGTCAGTTCGCGATCCTGCGCGCGCCCGCGTAGTCCGGAAATGTTCGAAAGTCATGGATCATGACCGACGAAATCCGGTGCGTCGATCATGGCCGTTCCGCCGAGCGAGATCCCGACGTGATGGATGTCCTGCGGGGAACCGAAAGAACACCAGGTCACCAGTCTGCAACGGAGTCCCCGCCGGGAGCAAAGGCCCAGCGTTGTACTGGGTCTGGGCGGTGCGCGGGATCTGGATGCCGGCCGCTGCGTAGGCGGCGTGAGTCAGGCCGGAGCAGTCGAACCCGGGGTCGCCGTTGCCGCCCCACACATACGGCTTGCCGACCTGCGCGCACGCGAACTCGACGGCCGTGGTCAACGCGCACCACCGTGGCGCCTAGTGCCGTGAGGATCCGTCGCTGTTCCTGCTCGAACGTGGCCGGGCCAGGCCGCGGAGTAGTCGACGATTGTGATCGTGCGGTGTTCGATGCCGCCGATGAGTTCTGCCATGGCCCGCTTACCCCGCATCCGGTCTGCTGGCTCCGAGGTAGGTCAGGGAGCCCCATCGAGCTCCGACCGTAGTCGGGAAGGATTCGATGCGGACCTCGGCTCCCTCATGAGGAGCATCAACCATGATCGATTGCGTTTCGTCAGGACCGAGGTAGAGCCCAACATGGGACACGTCGCGGATACCGGAACCGAAGAACACTAGGTCACCGGCTTGGAGCGGCGCTCCTGCCGGTACCAGCAGACCGGCGTCGTACTGGCTTTGCGCGGTGCGTGGGATCTGGATGCCGGCGGTCGCGTACGCAGCCTGGGTCAAGCCTGAGCAGTCGAATCCGGGCTGGCCGTTTCCTCCCCAAATGTACGGCTTGCCGATCTGTCCGCAGGCGAAGGTGGCCGCTGTCAACGCCGCACTACTGAGATCATCTGCTCCATATTGGATTGTCGATTGAATTGGGGAGCATGCTGCTGAGCTGTTCATGTTCGGTTGAGAGTACTGGGCTGCCTGGTTGAGGACGTCGGTGACGTACCAGTCGGCATGGTTGTAGGCGAAGATCGCTCCCGGGAGGTCGCGGCCGTCGCGGGCGCCGTTGTCGCAGAGTTCGAACGCGGCGGCGTAAATGGCGTCGTGCGGGTCGTACCGCGATGGCGGGGTGGTGCCGCCGGGTGGGAGCGGATGGCGGGCGATCACGGCGGCGAAGGTTGGTCCGAGGAATTGCATACTACCGGCTGCCCCGGCCGGGTTTTCGCCGTGCTGGACGCCGGGGAGTCGGGATCGGCCGTGGTCACTTTCGATTTTTCCGATGGCGGCGAGGATGCTCCAGTCCAGGCCGGGGCAGACGGTGGCGGCCTGTTGGTAGAGGGTGAGGTAGTCGGTGGGGATGTCGTCGAGGGCTGCTTGGCTGGGGCTGCTGCCGCTGGTGCAGCCGAGGAACCAGCCGACGACGGGCGGGCACAGGACCTGTTCGGCCATCTGCCCGGCGGCGGCGCCGATGATGACAATGAGCAGGATGACAGCGGCGACAGAAGCGGCGATGTACTTGGTCGTAGCGGATCACCTCTGGGAATCTGCGCGGCTGGCGGTGTAGGAATGGGGTCGCAGGTGAGGTGCAGGAGACACGCTGGCGTTAAGCATCCAATCATTTATGACGGTGCCTGCTGATGGGTCGTTAACAGCGAGTTGGTGGGCTGGGGTCGGGAATGGTCGGCATGCCGAGGTCGGTCAGGTTCGTCGTGACGCGGTCTCCGCCACGGGTGCGGTCGAGACTGGCGAGTTTCTCCTGTGCCTTGGTGAGGCTGGCTTGAAGGCCCTGGATTTCGCCGAGCCAGCCGTTCGCCCGCGCTTCGGCGATCCGGTCTGTCAGGTTGCGAATGATGCCCACGAGACGGGGGCGTTGTCGGGGAGAGACCCGTAGCATCGGGCAGCGTATGCACGCGTGTTCATGCTGACAGCCGGTGCCGTAGGGTCGGCCACAGTCGCCGAGTTCAAGTTTGCGTTCGTAGAAGTGCTGCTGGAACTCGCGCCACTCGTCGTCGGTCGGTTCGCGGTATTCTTCGGCGGGTCGGACGGCTCGGCGGGCGTCCAGGAAGGCACGGTAGGAGCGGACCAGATCATCTTGGAAGACGGCGAGATATGCCTCGGTCGTGGTGATGGAAGCGTGGCCCAACAGGCGTGCGGCGATGTGCACGGGAAGCCCGTTGCTGACGGCCTCGGTCGTGAACATTCTGCGAAAGTCGTGCGCGGTGAACCGCAGCGGCTGACCGGTTGGGTCGGTGAGTCCGGCCCGCGCGGCGGTGTCGTTGATGAGCCGGTAGACCGTCTTGTTGCTCAGCACGTCGCGCCGCTGCCGGACGTGTCGTTGGAACAGGTGGGGCAGCGGGGGGCCGGTGACGTGCTCGGCCGGGTCGTAACGGGCGATCATCGGCACGGTGCCGGCGTTGTCGTTGCGCAGCCTCGTGATGACGGTCGCCAGGACGCTGGCGAGTTCGGGGCTGACGAGTAGGAGTCGTTCCTCGTTGCTCTTGGACGGGACGATCTGGAGCAGCGGGACGGTCTCGCCGGTGTCGGGAAGCTGGTAGGACACGAGTGCCAGATGGGTGATCTCCAGCATTTCCTCGATGCGGCAGCCGGTGTGGCGCAGGGTTTCGATGACGACCCACGCCCAGAAGGCGTCGTCCTCGTCCCGGGTCACGTCGCGCTGGACGCCGCTCGCGGCGTCTTCGACCAGAATCATCGACGTCCGGTACCGCGGCCGTTGGCGTGCCCGGTCCTCGTCGTGCCCGATGCGCCGGTAGCGAGTGCCTGCGTGCTCGAAGCACTGCCCGACGTCGGCTGTTTGCGCGGCGGCCAGCAGGCTGCCCTGCTCGGCGCGGTGGCGTTCCGCGGCGTCGACGAGGTCGGGAAGGCGGGGCAGCCGTTCACGTACCCGCTGGTGCATGCGGGCTTGGACGGTCTTCTTCTCCTTGGCGAAGCCACCCAGGTCGGCCTGGCGAATCGGGCTGGGCACCGCCCATGGCACCCAGCTGGGGTCTTCGAGCGCCCATTGGGCGATGTCGAGGTAGAAGGCGCGGACGGAGAGCAGTACGCCCAGCCGGTTGCGGCGCGGCACCGGCTTGCCGTTTCTGGTGATGACAGCGACCCGCTGTTTCCATGCCTCGGCGACGTCTGCTGGCAGGTGGAGGCTGTCGATGCCCGGGTGGTGGCGTTCGAGGTCGGCCCAGAACAGCCCGGCGAGGTGGCCTGCCAGGTGTTGCAGGGAGGCGTAGTCCAGGCTGGGCCGGCGTTCGTCGAGGTAGCGCACCAGCACGTCGCGGACGGGAGCGCAGCGGATGCCGTACCGGTCGATCAGCTGGGTGTTCGGCAGCTGCCCCTGGCCCACGGCACGGTGCAGCGGCAGGTCGGCGGGCAGGACGCCGACGTCGCGGAGCAGGCCCCAGGCGGTATGCAGCCCGGCCGGGGCCGAGCCGCGTCGTGCCAGCGCCCATGCCCGGTAGTCGAGCAGGTCCGCAGGGGTGAAGTCGTCGAGCTGGTGGCCGATGTGTAGCAGGATCTTGACGAGGCAGCCCTCGGCGGAGCTCTGCTGGTAGGCGCTGTGACCGGCGGCGCGGCCGGCCTGCCGGACACGGTCGAACAGCTCGGGGCTGAACATGTCTTTGGCGTGGCGGAACAGGGCGTTCGTCTGGTAGCCGTGGAGGAACTCGTAGCTGGGCAGGACGACGCGTCGCAGCAGCAGGCAGTGCAGCCCAT
Organism: Protofrankia sp. Cj3; assembly: GCF_917627355.1. Classification (NCBI taxonomy): domain Bacteria; kingdom Bacillati; phylum Actinomycetota; class Actinomycetes; order Frankiales; family Frankiaceae; genus Protofrankia; species Protofrankia sp. Cj3. The sequence goes on from NZ_CAKJTR010000103.1 coordinate 15,372, forward strand.
CGGTGACCACATGCCGGCCGACTGGCCGAAGATCTCCGCCGCCGGCGGCGACGGTGCTGATCCAGCCAGGGCCGTCGTCCGCTCCCGACGCCAGCCACCGCTGCTGCCAGCCGTCGCCGGGATGGGCAGCCAGCCAGCCGAGAATCCGTCGTGCCCCGCGCAGCCGGGAGCCGTTGAGATCTGCCCGGCTGCCCGTCCAGAACGGGAGCGACGGCAGCGAGGCGATCAGCTCCTCGGCATCCAGCCCATCGCACGGCGCCGTCTGCCGCGTCTGGCCCGGTGCCAGGTCGGACGTCACCTCGCCGTGGGCCGCGGTCCTGGGACGTGCGCCGGTCACGGCCCTCATTGCGTCACCCCGCCCAGAAGCACGGACAGATCAGCGGTGTCGTAGCCGCCCGCGACCGGCCGCGGACCCTCAGCGCGGCGGTGTTCGCGTGCGGCCAGATACTGCCCGACCCGCCGGACCACGGTCTTCTCGTCCTCGGCGAGATAGACGTCGGCGGTCGTGCTCAGGTGCGCGTGACCGAGGATCACCTGCACGTCCCGCAACGACAGGTTCTCGTCGCGGGCCATCCGCAGCGCACAGGTATGACGCAGGTCGTGGGTCGAGTAGTTGGTCCCCAGCACCGCGTTGACGCGCCGGAACACCGCCCGCAATGTCTCATAGGTCATCGGCTGGCGGCGCATGCCGTCGCCGAGGTCACGGCGGCGCAGCGTCCACCAGATCGGCTCGCCCGGGTCCAGCTCGCCGATCTCGGCGAGGTACAGCCGGATCCAGACGAACGCCTCAGGGCTGGCCGGCAGCCACTGCTCGGCACCGGTCCCCTTCCGGGTCACCCGCACCGTCTGATCGCCCCAGTCCAGGTCCACGCCCCGCAGCCCCAGCAGCTCACTGGCTCGAACAGCATTGCTCACCGCGAGCGCGAGGATGCCCCGGTCCCGGTTCGAGCGCAGCGCACCGAACAGCTCCTTCCACTGCCCGTCGGGTATCTCCCGTGGCCGGCGTTTGGGCAGCTTCGGGTTGTAACGAGCCCGACCCGTCGAGCGCAGCGGCTCCAGCGGACTGCGATGCTGGTTCGGCCTGCCGCTCTTCCCGCGTTCCACCGACACCGGATTGACCAGCGGACCGGCGCCGAGTTCGATCCAGAACTCGTAGAAGCTGCGTAGCACGGCATTGCTGTGCCGAATCGTCCGGGCCTCGTAGCTGTCACCGAGATACCGCTTGCGGGTAACCGGATTGACCGTGCCAGCCGTCGCCGCCGACCGCGTCCGCGCCGAGTTCCGCAGCTTCTCGGCCTGCTGCAACCACAGCACGAAATCCCGGACCTCAGCCGACGTCGCCTTATCCCATTCCACATCGACGACCTGGAGACCTGTTGACTGCACCAAGTCCTACTGGTGATCGGGTGATCCTGATCGTGATCGAGGAGTTGGTGTGGTCGAGGACGCGCGTCGCGCCCTGCGGGAGGGGCGTTGCTCGGTGCCGGCCGTCGGGTCGGTGGTCGCCGGGCCGGCAGCCGACCTCCCGTTCGTCGTGGCCGACAGCGACGGGCAGGCGGTCGAGCCGGTCAGCGCCTACCTGCGGGACCTCATGTTGGGAGATGCCAGCCCGCTGACCTGCCGCAGCTATGCGTTCGACCTGTTGCGCTGGCACCGCCTACTGTGGATGTTGGAAACGCCGTGGGAGAAGGCGACCGAAGCCGAGGTCGCGGTCCTGGTGGGCTGGCTGCGCCAGGCGCCCAACCCGCAGCACCGCCGCCGACGAGCCGATGCGTCCCCGCCGGGGTCGGTGAATCTGAAGACCGGGAAGCCGTCGCTGCGCGCCGGCTACGCCCCCAGGACGATCAACCACGCGCTCGCCGTGATCGGCGGTTTCTACTCCTTTCATGCCCGTTTCGGGGCCGGCCCGGTGCTCAACCCCATCCCGGTCTCGGCCGAGCGCAGGCGGGCGCTGGCGCACCGCTCCCCGCTGGAGCCGGTGCCGGTGTTCCGCCGGGCACGGCTGCGGCAGAAAGTCCCGGTGCAGGCCCCGCGCGCGATCCCCGACCACCGGTGGGAGGAACTGTTCGCGGCGATGGGCTGCGACCGCGACCGCGCACTGCTGGAGTTCTACGTCTCCTCCGGGGCCCGGGCCGGCGAGCTGCTCGGGGTCGGCCTGGACGACGTCGACTGGGCGGGCCAACGCATCTATGTGATCAGCAAGGGGACCCGGGTGCGGCAGGCGGTACCGGCGTCCCCGGACGCCTTCCGCTACCTGGGCGCCTACCTGGCCGCAGACGGGCTCCCGGCGGTGGGCCAGCCGGTATGGCGCACCCGGCGTGGCGAGTCGAGGCCGCTGACCTACTGGGCGATGCGCCGTATCCTGCAGCGGGCCAACGACAAGCTGGGCACCAACTGGACCTTGTTGAGTCGGCCCGGGGCGCGGTGCCGGGATTGCTCCCGGCCCGTTTCCCCGAGCCGCTCGCCGAACCCGCCGTGCCGATCACTCGGCAACGGGCTCTCCACGGTTTCTGCCGTCAGGCGTGGTTGGGGGAAGGCCACGGGGACGGGATCTTGGCGCCCCGGTAGGAGTACCGGGAGACCGTCACTCCTTGGAGCCGGAAGTACTCGACCCCACCAGCCGCGATCACCCACCGCCCGGAAGCGGTCTTGAGGTGGCGGCGTAGCTGTCCCCAGTTCCAGCGGTGGCGGGCCCGGAGCATGTGGACGAGTCTCCACCAGGTGAAGGTGTCCAGTTTGCTGAAGGTCCACTTCGCCACCGCGTGGCGGAAGTAGTAGGCCCATCCGCGCATGAGCTGCCGGAGCTTGACCAGCACGGATCTGAGCTCCCACTGCGATGTCCTGTGCGTCAGGGCACGGATCTTCGCCTTCAGCGCCCGGACGGAGCTGGGCGCGACGAAGGTGTAGACGTACCACTTGTTCGTGCCCCTCTTGCGTTTCCACCGGATGCG
>NZ_CAKJTR010000104.1:0-1058 GCF_917627355.1 Protofrankia sp. Cj3
CTGGAGGGATTGAAACCCGGATTTGCCGCCATGCGACCCGTGCGGCGGTGAGGTCCCTGATCATCCCTGGAGGGATTGAAACCGTGTACCGCGGCATCGGCCTCCTGGCCGCCGAAGTCCCTGATCATCCCTGGAGGGATTGAAACCGGCTCAAACTGCTTCCGGCAACTCTTACACCGGCGCGTCCCTGATCATCCCTGGAGGGATTGAAACATCTCGCGGTGGACGTCGACCCGGTTGGCCTGGCCGGTTCCTGATCATCCCTGGAGGGATTGAAACCACCCCGCCCCCCGCCATAGTGGAAACAGAGTTTCGTTCCTGATCATCCCTGGAGGGATTGAAACCCTCTCCCTCCTGCGGCCCCCGGGACCGTCCCGGGGGGTTCCTGATCATCCCTGGAGGGATTGAAACCCTGCTCCCCGGCGAGATACAGGCTGCCGCACATCGGTTCCTGATCATCCCTGGAGGGATTGAAACGCGAGCCGAAGCTCAAGCGCCTGACCGGAGGCGAGTTCCTGATCATCCCTGGAGGGATTGAAACCTGCCGTAGCCGGTAAGCGCGAGCTGCTGGAGCGATAGTTCCTGATCATCCCTGGAGGGATTGAAACCCTGCCAGGAGCGCGGCCAGCCCGACGACGATCACGGTTCCTGATCATCCCTGGAGGGATTGAAACCCGACCGCCAGCAGACCGACAGCGGCGAGCGGTATCTGCTTCCTGATCATCCCTGGAGGGATTGAAACAGGATGTCCAGCAGCGCCTGGGCCAGCGCGATCCGGTCGTTCCTGATCATCCCTGGAGGGATTGAAACCGCTGCGTGATCAGGTAGCCGAACCGCTCCAGCTGCTCGCGTTCCTGATCATCCCTGGAAGGATTGAAACAGTAGTCGTAATGTGGGGGTATGCGGAAATCCCCGGTTCCTGATTATCCCTGGAGGGATTGAAACGCGGACACGCCGGCCGGTCGGCTCCAGGTTTGGACGTGTCCCTGATCATCCCTGGAGGGATTGAAACCGCCACACCGGCTGTTTGGCGCCGACGTGACAGGGGTCCCTGATCA
>NZ_CAKJTR010000104.1:1218-2155 GCF_917627355.1 Protofrankia sp. Cj3
TCCCTGGAGGGATTCAAGCCCGATCGGCAGCTGCGGGTGCGGAGCGTGGAGTCGCTTTAGGTTGCAATCAGATATACCTGGCCGCCGCAGAGCTTGGACATGTCATCGACGTCCGATGTCAGCATGGCGACTGGTCCCGGCTGCCGTAGCGCCACCTCGGCCCCTGTGGCGTCGATCGCGTATCTGTGGCCGTGCGGATTCGCTTCTTTGAGTAGCCGGGCGGAGGCTTTCGCGGTCTCCTTGGTGACCGGTTCGACCTTGATCCGCGAGAGCAGCCAGTTCAATCGAGGGATGTTTACCCCCGCATGACTGACCTCGATGATTGTGGTGGCGCTGATGACGAGGTCGGACTCCAATTCGCTGAAGATTTGGATCATGGCGGCGACCTGGCGGTCCTGAACGATCCAGGCCGACAGACCCGCGCGGTCCAGGACAACCGTCTCGATGCGCTTGGTCACGCTGTCGTGTCTTCGGTGACGTCGGCGGCGTCGAAGAGCCTGGCCCGCGCGTCGGCCAGTTCCTCCTGCGTGAATGTGCCGGATTCATCCTGGTAGCGCTGCAGTTCGTCGATGAGCAGCCTGTGCCGGATCTGGCGTGCGACAGCCTCGGCGACGTAGCCGGAAACATTGTCTGTGATTTTTTTCAGTTCGGCGACCTAGTCGCTGGGCAGCGTGACCGTGATACGCGTGGTAGCGGACGTGCATCGATCATATCGTGGTATGCGCTTCCGTCGGTCGTCGGATATTCCTTGATCCAAGGATGGCCAGGACCGGCAGGTGGCGCTGGGGCGAACAGCTCTCGGAGCGGGTACGCGATGATGTTCGGATGCTATCGCCGGACGCCTCCGGGCGTTACCAGCCGCTCGCCACACCGACGCCGGTGAACTCCAGGCCACAGCAGGCTCGCTGGGCCGACGCGATGAAGAAGGCGCTCGGCC
>NZ_CAKJTR010000104.1:2799-14574 GCF_917627355.1 Protofrankia sp. Cj3
ATAGAAGAATGAGCCTGCCGGCGCTGACCGCAGCGACCGCCGGACAGTTGGGCTTGGCGCCCACGACCGACAAGATCCGCCGCTGGTTGGCGAACGACACGGCTGTGGACCCGCATGCCGTTCCCGTACTCGCCCGTGCGGTTGGTGTCCATCCGTTGGAGATGCTCGCGGCGTTCGGGCTGGTCGACGATTCGGTCGCCGGCATGGCGGGACGCCTTGCGGTGATCGAGCGGCAGGTCCGCAAACAACGAGCCTTGCTGCAGAGCCAACATTGTGAGGCCGGTGGAGCGCTGTTCGCGGAGATGGCGCTGCGGCATGGGAGCTGGGCCGTGACAGTTGTGCCGCACTGGCGTGGTCGGCTCTGCCGCTATCATGTCGGTGACTACGTTCTGTTGGAACGTAGGGACGGCATCGCCACCCGGGCCGACGCGGAGCGGGTGTTCGCCGAGGCATTCGAACGAACCGGCGCGACATGGGACGACGTCCCGTTCGCCACGGAGCCCGCACCACGATGGCCAGCGGGTCGGCTTTTCGTGCCGCGGCTCGCCGCGCCACGCACGGCGGAACAGCACAAGGCCGATCTCCCGGGGGTCCACAGCGTGGTCGTCACAGGGCCGAAATGGGCCGGAATGTACACGGTCGCGGCGCTGGTAGGCGCCGCGCTCGGTTGGGGACTCGACAGCTTCGCCCTGCTGGCTCGTTCGTTGTCCAGCGGAGGACGGCTCGACGGGCGGCTGGCCGACGAGTTGATGCGGGACGCGCTGGCCCGGCCGGACGGCAATCCGTATCAGGTGTGGGCCCACGTGCTCACCCAGGAGCCCACACCCATGACGCCGGCCGCTCGACTGCTGGGCTCGCCACCCGAGGACGTCCGGGTCGTGCTTCTTGTTCCCGATGCCGATATGCTCGGCGTCGTCGCGGACCTCGGCGGAAAGCCCTGTGCGCAGGTGCGGACTTTCACGGCCGGATGGAGATCCCTGCTGCCTGAAGGACCGCGGATCTGGCAGGTTCCCGTACCCGCTCCGGTCGGCCGTGACGGGACGCCGCTGACGCCCACCGAAACCGAATTCCTCGATGCCTATCACGATACGTCGGTGACCGCAGCGCTGCGGATACTCGCGATGCTGGCCGAGCCCCGCCGACTGGCCGATATCGTTCCGGCGCGGGCAAAGGGCAACGCATTTGCCGCACTGGCTGCGACCTATTCGGCCGCTGCGCAGGACTGCCCCACCGGCTCGGACCTCTCCTCGAACATCCGGACCTCCCTGAGTAGCCGGTCGAGTTCCTTCGTCAAGAAGTCTCGATCCATTAACGCCAACGATGGGTAACGATCGGCGAGTGCTTCTGTTAACTCGGTGTCCGCCTCGTCCAACAGTTTAGCGACGCAAGCGGGTTTCGGAACTCTGATTGACTTGGCCTTCTTGCCCCGCGTGGCTTTGTCGACGAAAGAATGGGAGAGCGGATGACTGTTGCGAAGTTTGCGTAGATCGCTGGACGGTCCTTCCGCCATTCGGAGCGCATGCCAGGGCGCAAGGTAGTACCAGCGATTGTCGACGGGCTCTGTGTGCGGGACAGGCGGGTCTGTTTGCGGCACCCAGCCCTCCCACTGAGTGAGCCCGAACCGACCCAGTTGGGCAACCGTCACTTCTTCCGCTTTTTTCGGCATGCGGAACGTGTGGTCGAGCATGGCGAGGGCGAGATAGGCGGCGTCCCATGGGTGGGAGTCGACGATTCGCAGACACAGCTCGAGCCGTGCGCGGGCGAGTTTCACTTCGGCTACGGAAGTCTGATCATCCGTGCCTGGCGGCAGGACGCCGAAGGCGTTGCGCTGAAGCTCGTTGACCTCGACAGCGAGAGCTTGAAGCTTGCGGGAGCCACGCTGGAGCAGATGCCCGGCCAGCGTGATGTCGAGTCTGGTCAGCGCTTCGGCAGCCAGACAGGCGAGGGCTCTGTCAAGGCCCAGGACGGCGAACGGTCTGGTGTCCTCCGCCGTAACACGTGTCGTCTCGATGATGAGTCCGTCAGGGCCATGGTCACCCTCCGCTACCAGCAGCGTCAGTGGTACCGCTGCGTGCAGCGACCAATCGATCCCTGCGAGGATCGCTGCCACCATCAGCGCCTTGCGTCCGATCGGCAACAGTACGGCGACCTCGTCCGCTACCACCGCACGCGGTTCTGCCAACAGTGCGTCAAACAGCTGAACGCGGCACGTCTCGACATTGTCCGGTCGCAGCTTGGGGTCGGTGACCGTCACCGGAATTCGTTCCACGCCTTCGCGGGTGGCCGTCACCCTGGCCATGTCGGTGACGAACTCGAACGAAAGCACCTGCCCGGCGCCGAGTGCCTCGGAGATACGGTCGAGTAGGAACTGATCGTCGATCTTACCCTGGTCGGGTGTGGCGGACCGGCTCAACGCCCGTAGCACGACGACTGTCCGTTCGGCCGGCGGCGGGGGTGCGACCGGCCAGTCCGGGAAGGCTTGGAGAACGGGGTGCTCGTCGCGTTGCGCGCTCGCCCGTTCGTCCTGCATGAGGCGGATGACGCGTGGGGGCGTGGCCGGTTGGTGCATACCGTGGCTGAGCCCCACGACCTTGTTACGCCACTCCTCGACCTCCGGATCATCTGGATCGGTCAGTGGACGGACCAACCGGCCGTGTTTTGCCAGGGCGAGCCAGGTGCGGGCGGCGGCACCGTCGGTGATCTCCCCGCGGGCAAGTCCTTCGGCGAACGCGGCCTGTACCGCCTCAGCCAGGATCGCCTGAACAACGTCCGTCACTTTCCAGGCGTCGTTTTCCTTCGGCTGATCGGCGAGCAGCGTGTCTACATCAACGCGTTGCCGGCGGGCCAGAAAGTCCCAGCCGGCGTCACCCGGGGACAGCGGTGGTGGCACCTCCAACGGCGGATCACTGCTGGCGAGCGGCTCGTAGTAACGGTGCCGCACCAGCCATCGTGCTGGCGCCGTATTCAGCCCACACGGAACCAGCGGAATCCGGAGCCCGGCTCCGTTCGCCGCCCACAATGTCAGGTCGTGGCCCCGCAGCAGCAGCTCGAACATCACCCCAAGCAGAGCACTCGTCGCACCGCCGCCGAGCGGCAGTTCCCATCGGGTCGCCTCGCCGACGGCGTTGGCCGCGTCGTCAACGAAATCGGTCAACCACTTTCTGGCGTCCGCGACGCTGGGAAGTGGAATCATTGCGATGGTGGTTGCCGGCATTCGTTGCTGGACGAAGGGGAGGATTACTTCGGCCAGATCCTGGGTTGCGGGCGGCACTCTCGGATCATCGTGTCGATCAGTCGCGATGAGGATCATCCTGTCGACCGGAGGATCTTCCAACGTGCCAATCTTCCGTAGAAACCAGGCGATCGGTGTACCAGCGAGCTCATCAGCGAGAGCGGAGGGCTCAAGGCCGGTGAGTTCTGTAATCCGCGTGGCTGTCTCGGCGGGTGTCGGCTCGTGCATGCCGAGGTCGGAGGCTCCGACGACGTGCACAGCGATACGGTTCACTTCCTGCCTTTCGTTGCGGCGGTCATCTTCTTGGTCGGCACGGCGATGGGTGTCCCTGTACGCGTGCGGTCCTCCCACAGCCCTGGTGCCGTCGTGTACCGATGGCGCTGCCGCCGGATAGGGTGCCCGTCGACGAGCTCGACGGCGCTGAACGGGACAGTTGCACGCGGTTTGGCAGCCAGCGGCCCCGCGATGTACCGCTGATACCGGCGCGGGTCTTCCTCACGCAGCACACTGACAACACGGGCGACCCACCTGGCCATGTCCGGGAGCGCCAGCCCGTGGCGTTCCGCCCACACCTGCAACGGCCAGCCGGGTTCGCCGGTGGCCGAGCCATCACTGCCGAGCCAGGTGAGGAGGTGCACAAGCAGCTCTCGATCCGCCGGGTCGGGGAACAACCGATTCGCCCAGTCGGCGCCGCTGACCCGCTCCGGCCGTTGAGGTAACCCGAGATTCCTACGCCGATAGCGGTGCATTTCTCCCAACACCGCTGCGGCGGTACGTGCGGCGTACAGGTACAGCGCAGCTTCCTGCGGCGTCCGATGGCGGTCGTCGTCAGAGAGCAGACTGCGGGCAGGTGAACGTTCCAGCCAACCGGCCGCCGTGATCTTCTCCACGACGCCTGCCAGCACATCGACGGCATCGTCGAAACAGCCGAGATCGCAGCAGGCGAGCACCGTCCGCCGTGGGTCGGGGCCTGCCGCCGTGCCCCGCGTAGCCGGGCAGGGACGACCGCCATGCCACAGCGACGCCCGCGCCATCGTGGCGTTCACCGCACTGGTGCAGGTCACGAACACCTGCTCAACCCAGCTCGGCTCGGTGGCCCCACAGCGATGCCCAGGCGTCCGTGGCGTGTTCTCACCACTGACTCGGTCCGGATTTGGATCGGTTTCCATCGCTTCCATGCCGCTGAGCCTGGTAGCCGACCAGCCGCCCCAGGAGGGCACGATCTGCTGAGTTCCTTCGTCGCCACAGCAGGACCTGCCTCCTCACCCGGCAGACACCCGCTCGGAAATTTTTCTACCTAGATCATGACTGACTCCGAAGGCGCCACCGCTGAGCCACAGCACGCAGTCGTCCCTCCTCACGCTCGAGGTTTTCGAAGTCCTGACCCTGCCGGTCTCCTTGACAGCGATAGGTCACCTGCGAATCCTTACAGCTCGGATCCGCGACAAATTCGAGACCCGAGGTTATAGCGAGAGTCCTCGTGTCGAAGCGGAAGTTGCGGTCATGTCGACCGATTTTCATCTTTTTTTCCGTCGTTCCTTCGATTTTGATGCTTCGTTTCCATCCATCCTTCGGAACCCAGAGAATCTGAACCGAGCGAAAGCCGTCAAGTTTTGCCAATGTTTCTTCAACGTAACGGTTGGCGGTTTCTATCTGGCCCTTTATCGATTTCCCGTTTCGCTTTCTATCCGGGCAGCCGGTGAGGATCTCGAGTGTGCGCTCTTTCTTTTTTGGATAGCCTTGAGCGGCTGCCATGCTGCGCCAAAGTGAATCGGCGGATTCGAGGTAGTGGACCGCAAATTGGTCCACTATGACGATTTCTGTCGCTGCTTCCACGAGTGGTCGGAAGTAGATGTTCCAAAGCTCACTACTCGATATCCCGCCGGGTCCGTAGTAGCTGCTATTTCTCTGGTCAAAGAAATTGATCTTGTGTGGAGTAATGCCCCGATAGCTAGACACGCTGATTCCACTATCTGGATCCTCCTCGCCCGCAGATGCAGCGTTGAACCCAAACTCGTCGGCGAGCTCGGATCGGACGAGAAGATGGTCGATTGCGTCTTTCCAATGAATAAGGTCTCCCCTTGTGCGAATATCCATCGCGTCATGATTGGGAAGTGGTTGTGACGGAAAGAAGAAATGATATTTTTCGCCCGAACGCGATACGATCGGATCCCAATATACCGCGATTTTCGACGGTAGTTTGTTGATGAGGTGGCGGTACCTTTGACGCTCATAATCGTTACGACATACAATCCGAGCATGTCGGCTTAGATGTCCGGTTAGCGTTCGGTGAACAGCGTGCCGACTGTAGTCGTCCTGGCCAAAGTTGTCTGAGAATAGATCCGCTGAGATCGCTACACGGCTCAACATGGCTGCGGCGCTGGTTCTACAGCACGTATTCTGGCTTCCGGAAATATGTCACCGGTGCCCGGAGACAGCTGGCCTTCGGCGAGCCACCGGGACCCTCGTGGGAACGCGGAATCGTCTATCTCAGCTGGTGTGATCGTAATTACTTGGACGTCTTCCTCGTAAACATAGCCAGATTCAACCAGCGCCTGGATGCGTAGTAAAATATTTTCGCTGTGAGTTTCGATAAGCAGCTGTTGTTTTTTTGTTGCGAACTCTATCAGTTCATCCGCCAGCTCAACTTGGAGATCTGGATTTAGATGGGTCTCCGGCTGCTCGATTATTAGCGGCCGGCTGGTAGCTCGATTGCACTCGGCGAGTATCGGCAGGAGATGGTTGAAGCCGTATCCGACGTCACTCAGTTTCGACTCGACTCCATTTCGGATGAGTCCCACGTCCGCCAAGGGAATAGTGGATCGATAATTTATGACCTGAGCTTCGTCGCCGTCTAAAAATTCCGGCAGCCCGTATTTCCAGACTCGGATTCGATACGGGATCCGAAGTCTATCCAGCGACTCGTTGGTCCGGAGGACCACCGCGTCGCCCTCACTTTGTCCTGCAAGGAAGTTGAGTAGATTTCCGCCGTCGTGGCCCACGCCGTCCGTCGCGTAATTGAGACGGACAGGGCTCGAGCTCGGTGCAGCTCGACTAGGCCCTAGATAACGTAGCCCTCCGAGCGCATTGTCTAAACCCTTATAGAAATTTTCCGCGTAGGTCATCCAAGCTGGAATGATCTCTTTGGTGTGTTGCTGGTCGGTGTCGGAACCGTCCAACCTTTGAAGGCTGGAGGTAAGCGTTGTCGTGTTTGTGCCCTGAAATGCGATAATATGACCGAAGCGAATTCCGGTCAGGGAAACAAGCGGGCGGTTTCTGGAAAAAAATTCGGTCCTGTCGCGGAAAACCTCGTTCTTGGCGGTATGATAGAGCTCTTTAAGGAAGGGTTCGATCGACTGCTCGGCAACCACCAGCACCGGGCCTATGCCAAGGTGTTCTTCCAACGATTTGTCGCGTTCGAGCAGGATGGGCTTGGCATCAGGCATGTCGGGCTGATGCTCGATGATCCGGATGTCCAAGAGCTCTGCGCTGGATCCGTCGAATCCACAAACGATGGAGTACTCGCTGTCGTTGGTGCTCCGCCAGCTGACTCCGATCGAGATCACTCGGTCAGTCTCATGGCGGTAGACCACGTCGGTCGCTGTTCCCAGGGACACCAGGGGCCCGTTCAAGACCAGTCTTTGACCAGCTTGTTCCGGTGCCTGCGAAAGGGTCTGAGACAAAACGAGTAGAGCTTGTAAAAGTGTTGATTTACCTGCGGAGTTATGTCCGTAAATCAGCGAGAGCGCGGATAGGGGAACATGAAAGTAACCGGTACCTCCGCGAGGTGTTCCGTAGCATTTAAAATTAGCAATGTGAAGTGCTGTGAGTAGAGGTCGATCGAGGGATGAATGGGAATCTGGAGCTGGCTCCTCGGGTATATCCAAATGATTGCTCATATCGATGCTTGCGTTGTCGGTTGGATTGTTCATCGCGCTTGACCATTCTTATCGGGGGCCGGGTATACCCGCATCGGGTCGCCGTCTGCGGGCGGGAGGCTTTCGGCCCGCACGAAGCTGTTGGAGCGTTCCTGCTCGTTCTGTACGAACCAGGCATAGGCCTGGCCGCGCGGGTCGGGCGGGACGGGAACCGATCTGTCTATGGCGGCGGGCCGGACCCGCGGATAGTGCACCGGGGTGGACGCATCGCCGAGCGCCGCTGTGAGGAAGGCGGCGAGGTGCGGGCGTCCGGGCCACATGTCGGAGGCCTTCTCGAACACGGCGATGAGCGTGTTGACGTCCGCAGCGGTGCCAGGGAGCTGGTCGCCGAACGAGGCGTAGTAGTCGGCGATGGCGGCGCCCGTACGCAGTTCGGTCGTCTCGGTGTCGAGATCCAACCGGACGCTGCCGAAGCCGAGAGGTTTACCGAGCCCGAATCGGTGATAATGCTCCGCCGGCAGCTGTAGCAGCCACAGCAGAGCGCCGAGCTCCACCTCGGTCAGGTTGATCACGTCCAAGGTGAATCGGAATGTGGTACCGGGTCTGACCCAGCCACGGACCGAACGGTTCTGGTTGTCACGCTGTTCGTCGTCACCGGTGGCAAACGCGCGGTTGTCGGCGGTGAGTTCCTTGCCCGGGCTCTCTTTCGCCGGGCGCCGGTACTCCTGATAGTGCCCTTTGTCATCCAACGTCTGGGTTCGGTCCTCGGTCGGATTCTTCCAGTAGTCGCCAGCCAATCCGGCATGGTGTGGGTACGTCTTGCGGCCACGCAAAGATCGGCCGGGAACGTACCAGTCCCGTCGCGGGGTGCGTGGCGGCAGCGGCATCGGGTACTGCGACGTTCCTGCCGCCGCGTAGAAGCGGCCTTGCTGGGGTTTTGGCTGGCCGAGGATCGCCAGTGGAAGACCGTCCGCGCCGAAATCCGTAACCGTGTCCCCAACGGCATCGCGGCCTACGTCCACCGTGACCGGTCCCACCCGCAGTTGTCCGCGGTATGCACCGTGGCCGTCCGGATTGACCCAGCCGAATACCCGGTCCGCGGGGGACAACTCGTCGCGGGTCGACGCCGGGCGGAGCGACGGGTGAAGAAGATCCTTGGGTGATGCGGAAAAGAGCTCCCGGGCGATCATCACCGGGTACAGGGCGTCGACGTTCCCCCGCGAGTCGAGGAGGGCGTAACAGAGGTCGCCGGGGCGAAGCTTTTCCGCTCCCTCCTCGTACAGGTGGCGACTCCATGCCGTTTGTCCCGGTTTCGGGCCGAGCCATTTCTGCGGTGGGGCGAACTTCTCGCTGCCGCCCCGGGGCGCGCTGCGTGGCCCGGGACCCCGGTCGGTGCTCACGTTCGGCCGCTCCCAGACGTCGGCATGCCGGTGAGCGTTGCGGTAGTCGTTGACGAGCGCTGTCCACGCCTTCTTCGTCGTGTCCGCCAGCTCCCGGGTGTGCGAATCGCCGAAGAAGACCCGCTCGTCATGTTTGCGGCTGAAGTTGCGGTTGTTCACACAGACCCAGCCCAAGGCCTCCCGTGTGTCGGAGAGCGGCTCGTGCACGGTGAACCGGTCACGCCACACCGGGTCGGCGACCTTCATCTCAGCCGGGAACGGCTCGCCGGCCCGAGCGATCGCCACCACCTGCCAGTAGCGGAAGTCGGCGACGTGGTCCTGCCGGCGCTTGTCCCAGCGGTAGTGCTGGATCAGCCGCAGCCGGACCCTGACCTCGTCCCGGTGCTCCGGCTCCGACTGGTCGCCGTACAGCACAGGCCGCCGGGATCCCGACCCGTACCGCGGTAGCCAGGCCGCGTACATCACGGTCTGCGGGGACGAGCGCTGGCCGAGCGGCGCGGTACCGGTCAACAGGTCGACGGTGACGGCGTCCCGGCCGACACGCGCCGGTACGAGCGCGAGACCTGCACTGGCGGGCGGCCGATATCCCAGCGGTTCGTCATGGCCGGTGAAGACACCGAGCCGGGAGTTGGTCGCCGCCTCGTAGGCCGCCCGCAACATTCCCTTGACCGCCGTCGGCGGGATGTGTGGCCGGCCGTCCCGCAGCAGTACCGAGTACGTTGTGTGACCCCGGTCGTCCGGCTTCGCCGGCGCGGTGTCCAGCAGCAGCAGCGGTGTGACGGTCGTCAGCGTCACACCGATCCGCCCGCTCCAGCGGTCCGCTTCCCACACGTCGTGGCCAGCGGGTGGGGCGTCTCCGAGAGGTCCCGCACCGTCGCGTGCCAGCGCCGGCACGAACGTGTACGGGTTCCGGAACAGGTCCACGGCGTTGACCGCCGGCCGGGCGGATCCCTGAGCGGACGGTGGGCCGGTCGGGCGGGTCCAGCCGGAACGCTGTCCGTCCCCATGCCGGCTCCCTGGCCTGCGCGGGGGAACGCTGCGCTGACTTGCGCCCGCTTCATTCGATGCGCGGGTGGCAGGCTCTTGCTGCGGGGTCCGCCGGCCGGTGTCGGAGGACGCGGCGGGCTGGGCCGACCGCGTGGAAGGGGGACGGCTCGGCAGCGGGCTGCCTGCCCGGCGGACGCCTCTAACCTGGCCCTTCACCCATTCGTAGTCGACGCTGAGCCCGTCGAGTTCGGCGGGGGCAAGCGCGCCCAGGTCGTCGACCAGGGCCTTGCCCGGTTGCGGGATCCTGCGTCGGTCCGGCCCGTCGACGATCACGAGCCGGCCGCCGTCGGCTCCCGAGGGCTGCCAGTGCAGACGTCCGCTGCGGGTGTGGGTGCTGCTGGCGGCGCCGCTGCTGTGATCAGAGCTGCGAGCCTCACTCATCGATCTGCCCCTCCTCGATGGCGATCAGTCGTTCGTCGAGCACGTAGGAGTTGCCGTGGTCGGGTTCTACCGCGATGTATTCGCGTGCCCGCAGCCGCAGCCTGCGTCCTCGCGGGGGTACCGCCGGTACCCGCAGCGTGCCGATCCGTGCCGCCGACAGCGATACCCAGCCCGCCGGGTTGTCCCCGTCGACCACCTCACCCCACAGCAGGTAGTGCAGATCCACCGTCCGCAGATCCTTCCATTCCTGGCCGCCGGTCACCCGTTCGCCGAGCAGCACGCCCTGGCCGCTGTCACCGCGCCGTACCCACCGCAGTTCCACGTCCGGAGTGAAGGCGCGAGCTTCATAGACCCGGCCGAGGTCCACCTCACCCCCCGGCATACCGCCGTCTGGCGCGCTACACCTACCGTCATCACTAATGGTGGCAATGGTGTAGGCGTCGGGTGACGACAGCAGGGCGATGCCACCTGCCAACTCCGTCACCTGGACGAGCATGCCGGGCAGCGGTCCGCGCAGCGACCGTGACCCGAGCCGTGTTGATCCGCCCATGTGTCCGCTCATGCCGCTGCCTGTTCTTTCCACAGCGCTGTCCACGTGTCCCGCAGCAGCTCTCCAGCCGGTGACGCGAGGTACTCGTCGAGATCCAACGTGCCGTCAGGGGTGTCCACGGTGACGGTCGCGGTGATGTCCCCGAAACCACGGGTAGTGCCTTGGCCGATCGGTAGCCGGTGGTCACGCAGATCGCGTAACACGAGCATCAGCAGCGCCAGGGACAGGTTCGCGTCGTCGCCCAGCCGCGCGATGTCGACGGTCAGCCGGATCGGTTCCCAGCCGATCTGCCACGGCTCCAGGATGGTGAACAACAGTTTGTCGGCCGCGCCGCCGGTCCACCGGTCGATGGCGACATGGTCCGCCTGGCTGAACCCGTGCGACGACAGCCACTGCCGGTGGCTTTGGCTGTTCTGCCCAGAATGATTGGGTTTTTTGGCGGGGCTGTCCTGCGCTGGAAGGCCGCGGTCCGCGATCCTCGCGTCGAGGTCGGGTTCCGTGGCCATTTTCCGCCACAGGTCGCCATCCAGCGGCTGGGACGAGCGACAGTCGGCGACGGCGACCGCGCCCACGCCATAGGAGAACTGTCTGCTGGGTGCGCCTATCGGCTTGTCCGGGGTGTCGGGGCGCTCGTCCTGCTCGTCGGGGAGTTCTTTGATACCCCTGGCCGGGTCGACGGGAATCTCCAGGATCGAGCGGTGGACGTCCCGCTGTGCGGCGGGCGGCGCCGCACCGAACAGCGCCTTTGCCAGGTGCAGCTGATCGAGTTGGGCGCGGAACGCGGTCGCGTCGGTTATTGGGTCGCCGACGGGCCGCGGCGCCCGGCGCTGTTCCAGCGTGCGCAGGATCCGCTCGGCGTGGCTGCGCAGCGCCCCTTTCAGGCTGGATCCGGGCAGTACCAGGCGTACCGTGTCGGTGCCGTCCGCACCCGTCAGCGGCAGTGTGTCGACGGCGACACCAGCCCGATCAGCACGCACCATCACCGGAGCGTCCGGTGTCCAGTCGATGGTGACGGCCAAGCGGGGGTGCAGATCAAGGCCAGGTTCGCCGCGCGGTTCGTCCAGTTCGTCCAGTTCGTCCAGACCGGGACGACCCGGTTGGCCGCGCAGCAGCGCGATCAGACCGGTGGCGTTGCTGAGATCGTGTTCTTCGAGCTCGACGTTGTGCGCTAGCTGGACGTGGCCGAGCCCACGGGTTACGGCAGCGCCGAGCCGCACCTCGCCATGACCGAGAGCGTCCAGCAACGCCGCCAAGCGGGCGCGGTCACGGAGCCAGCCGACGTCGGCC
>NZ_CAKJTR010000104.1:14990-15758 GCF_917627355.1 Protofrankia sp. Cj3
CCCGGACGAACACCCGGCTCGCCCGGCCGTCGGTGTTGTCGGTGAATCCCCACAGCTCATCGAGGGTGTTCGCGTCGGTGCAGCGGCCCGTCATCCAGTGGCGGCACACTCCGGCGAGGCTCGTCCCGGGCACGTACAGCCGGGACTTGCCGTCGAGCGCGACCGGCAGGTCCACGTCCGGGTCGTGCCCGAGCCCGCCGACGTGCAGCGGCGAGCACACCTCAAGCCAGCCGCGGACCCGCAGCCGGTGGCGCAAAGGTCGGCCGGCCATCACTTCGCCTCCCGGTTCCGGCGGTGCGCGGTCAGGCAGGTCAGGACCAACGTCTGCACGGCCTCCTGCCACAGCTCCGTTCGCAGGTTCGCGGCGATCGTCGCGGCGTGCGGCGCTTCATGGGTCTGACCTCCGGCCGTCGGCCCCGCGGGGCCGACCCAGCCCAGGGCCTCCCACACCTGGCCCGGTCTGGTGAGGAGGGGCTTCAGCTGTCTGCCGACGCCGTCTGGCCATGATCGTCGGCGGGACGGGTCGACGAGCTTGTCGACGAGCGCTTCGGTGGCCGCGCGGTCAGCCAGCCGGGGCAGGATGTCGCGGAGCTGGGCGAGCTGCGACGGCGGGACCTTGTCGACGCCGTCGCCGAACACCCGGCGTAGGCCGTCGGGGTCGGATGCGACCGTGACGGCACGCCTCGCGATTTCTGCTCGCCAGGCCTCCGTGCGCAGCGCCGCGATGAGCGCGATGTCGTCGGCCGACAGGATGTCGGTGTTCGTGGG
>NZ_CAKJTR010000104.1:15930-19712 GCF_917627355.1 Protofrankia sp. Cj3
CCGAGTCCTTCGCCGCGCCGTTCCCCGAGACCCCCGGTCTCCAGCTCGGCGACCAGCGTCGGATCCAGCCGCGGAGTGGTACCGCCACTGCCGTCACCCGCCGTGAGGTCGTAGCTCACAATGCTGCCGGCGGCCAGGCCGAGCAGAGTCGGACGCGGCCGACACCAGCGGGTGTGCCATGACTCGGTGCGTGTCACCGCGAACGTATGGCTCCGGCGACCGTCCGCCGAGCCGACCTGTTTCAGCGCCGTGGCGGGCAGGCGCAGCTCCCGGGTGAGCGCTTCTCGCAGCAACGCCGGATCGCTGGACGCGCGCAGCCGTTCGTCCAGCAGAATCATGTCACTGACCAGCCAGACGACGATGCGGCGGGCGTCGACAAGCCGCGCCCGCGGCGCAGGCGGTGACACGGGCGTCGCGCTGACCGTTGCCCGGCCGTAGTCGTCCTTGCGAGAGCGTCCCAGCACCCATGAACCCGACAGGTCCTCGGCCCATCCGGCGGGCAGCAGGCCCGCACGTACCCGTATCTCAGCGACCAGCGGTCGCTTGGTCGCCAGCGCACGGTAGGTGTACACACCGCCGCCCTCGTCGGTCGTCGGCCGTTGCATCGTGTCGCTCACGCTGTTGTGCGTGTGGACCGACAGTGTCGGCCGGACCCGCCGAAGCGGACGGGTGGTGGCGACGTACCCGTCGATCTTGCGGGTCTCCAGCGTGCGCGCGTCGGTGTTGGCACGGTTGATGATCCGACCCGGTTCGGTCTTCACCGCACCGAACGTGCGTGGCACGGGTAGTCCGCGTTCGCCTGCGACGTCCACGGTCGCGTCTGTCACCACCAGGTGGCCGGCGAGGAGCGCGGCCTGGCCTGCCGGTCCGAGGCGTCGCAGCACGCCGGGCAGCAGGGTGGACCCGGGGATGTGGTCGCGGCCCATCACCTGGTTGCCGAGCTGACGCCCGCCGGCCAGGAGCGGGTCGTCCAAGGTGATGCTCAGTCGCGCAATCTCCCAGCCGGGCACCGGGGTCGCGTGAGGCCACGGAGTTGGCGTGACCGGGGATGTGACCGCGGATGTGACCGCGGATGTGACCGCGGATGTGACCGCGGGGGGCGCGGCATCGACGGCTGGTGGCGGCGGGGGAGAGGCGGTTTCCAGCCAGTCCCACCACGGTGTCGGATCGATGATCGACGGGAGTTCCAGTGTGCACCGTCCGTTACCACGGCGCCGTTTACCCCCGATCTGTTCGACGAGCCTGCTGCCGGCGAGCAACAGCGCCGTGACGCAGCGCCGGGCGTTTTCGTCCAGCGGTGCCGCGGACGCCAGGCCGCCCGGCGAGGCGGCGCCGGTGATCTCGAACGTGCCGTGCAGGACTGACCCGACCCGGGCCTGCTCGGAGAACCGCAACATTCCGGGCGTGGCGCGACCGGTGTGCGGGTCGACGCGCACACCCGGTTTGACGAAGGTGACGGCCTCGCGCACGAACGAGTCGCGGGCCAGCACCGCGCGCACGCCATCGCAGTAGCGGGCCGCCCGAATCGACACCGCCGCGGCTACCGGCGGCGCCGTGCTGGCGGGCGGGGAGGGCGCCTTCCCGCCCGCTGCTCCGGCGGCGTCCCGTCCCGTGCCTCGGGTCGTTGTCGGGCTACCGGAAAGAGCCGGCTGGCTACCGAAGGCGAACCTCACCCAGCCCTGCCACGGTCCTGTGTCACTGCTGCCGTCAAGGGCGCGGGCGACAATCTCGCAGGCGTCACGCCACACACCGGTGACGGTCTTCGCCGGCAGATACGGCAGGTCGTCGGCGTCACGGTTGACCAGGTGGTCGACGTCGCCGGGACGTCCTGTTCCGGTACCCGGATGCCAGTCGGAGGTGAACACAAGCCGGTAGGACAGGGGAGTACCGGTGGGAAGCGGTGCAGGACCTGACATCTGCGGCGGCGGCTGCGTCGATATCGACGAGGAGACCGCCGGCTGTTCCTGCGCCGCGGCTGGTGCGGGAGGAGTGGTCTCGTGCGCGGTCACCGGCTTGCCGCCGTCTCGTCGCGGTCACCGATGAACTCCTCGGCGTCCATCGCATCGAGCAGACCTGTGATGTGAACGCCGCCTTCCTCCCAGAACAGCGACCAACGTTCACTGTTGGCGGCCAGCGCAGACAAGCCGCTGCGGCCGTAGCGGTTGCGCAGCAGTTGGAAGCGACCGTCTGCGGTGTCGCGGCCGAGGAACAGCCCGGCACGCAGGGTGTGGGTCTGGCTGCGTGGGAGAGCCCGTCCGCGATCGCTGTCGCCGTCGGTGGGATCGACGGTCCCCCGCAGCGCGGTGACCCGGGCCAGCAGATCCGACCAGCGGCGACCGTCAGCCCAGCCGGCATTGTCATTTCCGGTAACGACGTACGGCTGAGCAACGAGCCGGTCGCCTCCGGGCAACGTCGTGCGTGCCCGCAGATTGTCCAGTCCGGTCGCGGCGCTGTCGTACAGGACGTGAAAGGACAGCGCGCTGGCGCCGACGGCCTTGACCTTCACGCGTTTGGCCTCATCCGTGAGATCGTCGGCGAGCTGATACGCCGAGGAGAACGGGTAGTGCTGCTTGACGACGGCGACGCCGGCCGCCGCCGTGAGCTGCTTTTCCTTAGGGTGCAACAAAGCTGCCGTCCGGTTTTCGAATGCCTGCAGGAAGGCGGCCGTGAAGGGTAACGCCGCAGGTCCGTCGCACACGACCGTGAGGTCGTCTCCGCCGAGAATGAGCGGCAGGACCGGGAAGAAGCTTTCGGATGCGCCCGGTCTCCTGACTTTTTTTATCCCTGGATAGCACCGGAGCTCGTCGAGCGCCGCACGGAAGGCCTCATGTGCCGCGCGGTCGATGCGTTCGGAGTAGACGGCGAGGAGGTCGACGTACCCACGACAGCCTTCGACAGCCTGCCGAGTGGTGAGATTCCGGAGCACCGCACCGAGGCCGTTGACGTCGGCGTGGACAACCGCGACCCACTCGGCGTGGCGCTCCAGGTAGTCGGCTACCGCCTCGATGCCGTCCCGGGCTTCCCATGGGCTGATACCCACGCCGGAGCCGCCGGCCGGCGTCGCGGCCGATTCCGGCCTGTCCCGCTCCGTTGGTGGCTTTTCCCAGGGTGCGGTGCGACAGGTGACGGTGGGATCGACCCATCCGACCGTCACCCTTGCCAGCCGGTCGTATCCATCGCGCGCCGCCTCCAGCTTGGCCGCGGACGGGTGTGACCGCGGCACCGGTTCAGCGCTCGCCGCGCTGGAGCGCCGGGGCGACCGGCGACCGGACGTCTCGTCGTACAGGTAGGCGGCGGGCAGGCCGCTGGAGGTGCACTGGTCGACGATGGGCAGCCGTGGAAATCGCGACTGCGGACCGGCCCTTCGTGTACGTACCTCAGGAAGCGTCGCATATGCAGTTGTGATGGCGTCCATCACCGGATCGGGGTCTTCGTCGTCCCACTGGAAGGGAATGACGACACCGCACACGTCGAGCCCCGATGCCACCTCGAGGGCTTTCCGGGTCACCCGGGTGACCAGCTCCCGCGCCCTTTTTCCGTCGGTCAACAGGACCTTGACATCGCCGGAGGTGGCGGTGACCAGTTCGGCGGTGTGTGCCGGGACCCGTGACCGTCTCGTCCATCCGCGGACGAGACCTTCCAGCGATTCTTCCGTCCAGGCGACGAGACTCGCGATGAGATGGGACGCGCCGACGTTCTCCCGTCGCTTGTTGGTGTCGAAAATGAAGTTCTGGTTGCCGGATGTTTCAAGCAGCACGAGATAGCAGTCCACGCCTACATCT
>NZ_CAKJTR010000105.1:0-17779 GCF_917627355.1 Protofrankia sp. Cj3
GGCGCTTCGGAAGGCGCCGCCAGCGTCCGGTACCGCCTGCCGCTGCCACCGCTGCCACCGGTGCTGGACGACAACCGCGCCGTCGGCACGTGTGCCATCGCGGTCGATCCTACGGACCGCGCGCAACCGGGCTGCGGTGTCGTGACCACGTCCCTTGTACCGCGTCCTGGTACGGCCGAGGTGCCGCCGGCCCATCGCCTGGTAAACAGATACTGATGCCCTCACCGCTCACCGTCGCACTCGTGACGTCTCTGACCGGCCCGGCGGCCGCGCCCGGTCTGGCCGCGCTGCATGCCGCCACGCTGTGGGCGCGTGACGAGCACGTGCCACCGGCGTGGGACGAGGTCCACGTCACCGCCTACGACGCCCACCCGCACCCCGCGGCGGCGATCCGGTCCGCCGTGGCCGCCAATCCTGCTGCGATCTTCGGCCCGCACGGGCCGCGGGCCGCGCTCGCGGCGTTCGCCGTAACCGACCGCGTGGTGTTCAACATCGCGGCACCGTCGACGCGCTTCGTCCGCCAGGCCTTCCCCAACGTCATCAACGTGACCGCCCCACAGGCCACCTGGACGCGCGGGGTTCTCGCTGCCGTCCGCGCCGCCGACCGGCGGGCACGTAAGCTCGCGTTGATGGTGGCTGCCGGCGACTGGTCGCTGGAGGTCGTCTCCGTGACGCGCGCCGCGGCGGCAGCCCGGGGCTTCGAAGTGGTCTCCAGCGTCTTTCGGCCTGGGCAGGCACAGGCCGCGGCGCGGCGGCTACCACCGGCGGACGTCCTGATCGTCCAGGCTGGCCCCGACGACGAGGCCGCCGCGGCTGAGATCCTGCTGCGCCGGCCGTGGCGGGCCGCCGCGTTCTCGACCGCCGGGCATGATGACGCCCTGACCACCATGGGTGATCATCGTGAGGGGCTGCTGGGCCCACGAACCTGGTCGCCACAACTACCCGCCCAGGCCGGCACCGGCCCGAGCGTGTCCGAGTTCGTGAACCGCTACCAGCACATGCACGGCCAGCCGCCGTCGGCGGCAGCGGCGGCGGCGTTCACCGCCGGGCTGCTCCTCGGGCGCTGCGTGCGGTCGCTCGGCCAGATCGACGACTTCTCCGTGCTCGCCGCGGCACGTGCGCTCGACACGTCCACCGTGTTGGGCCGCTTCCGCCTCGACCCCGCCACCGGACTGCAGATCGGGCATCATGGTCATCTGGTGCAGTGGCAGGACGGCGTGGCCGCCGCGGTCTGGCCTCCCGACCGCTTGCGGGCCCCGCTGCGCTACCCGCACCGCCGCGGCGGCCAGCCGTGGCCCGAAGCCGCGTGACACCGGTGGACGTACGGCAACGGCGCTCCCGGCGCCTGATCGCCTTTGCCGCGGCCGCGGTGGTGTTCCTCATCGCGACCGCGCGGCTGTTCGTCTGGCCGGCCACGGACCCGCCGCAACGGGTCGACGCAATCGTGATGTACGCGGGCAGCCCGGGCCGGCTGGCCAGGGCGGTCGAGCTCACCCGGGCCGGGTACGCGCCGATGCTCGCCGTCTCAAACCCGTTCGGCCAGGACCGCTGCCCGGTCGCGGTGCCCAGCGTACAGGTGATCTGCTTCCGGCCGGACCCGCTGACCACCCAGGGTGAAGCCCGGATGACCGCGCAGCTCGCCGCCCGTTACAACTGGCGGTCCGTACTGGTCGTCGCGGGGACCCCGCAGGGCACCAGAGCGCGGCTTCGGCTGAACCGCTGCTACGCCGGACGCACCCTGTTGGCCACCGCGGCACCGCCGTGGTACACCTGGCCATATATGATCATTTACGAGTGGGGTGCGACGGCGAAAGCGCTGACCATCCAACGCAGCTGTTGATCTCGATCAGGCACGGACAGAACGCACCGCTTGGCCCCGCGACGCCGTGTCCCCTATTGCCGGGCGCTCTTAGCCGCGACCACAGCGTCGTAGACCACGCGACGCGGCACTCCGCGGGCCGCCGCCACCGCCGCGATGGCCTCCTTGCGGGCTGTCCCGCTGGTTTCGTGACCTGTGACCTCGGCTGCGAGCGCCGCGGCGAAGGCCGCCGCGGCCGGCGTCCCGGCGACCATTGCCCGAGTGGCTGGAGACACCTGCGGCGCGCCCGCCACCACCAGGGTGATCTCCCCCCGGATCTCCCGGCCGCGCGCCCACTCGCTGAGACCGGCGAGATCGTCCCGGACGATCTCCTCCCAGGTCTTGGTCAGTTCCCGGCAGAGCACGCCCCTGCGATCAGCCCCGAAGGCCACGGTAAGATCGTCCAATGTCACGGGCAACCGGTGCGGAGCCTCCAGGATGACCAGTGTGCGCCGCTCCTCAGTAAGCTCGGTCAGGCGCGACCGGCGCTCGCCCCGCCGGCGCGGCAGGAACCCCTCGAACACCCAACGGTCCGTGGGCAGCCCGCTGACAGCGAGCGCGGCGGTCACCGCGGAGGGGCCTGGCACGACCGTGACCGGCACACCGGCCGCGGCCGCGGCGGCCACCACCCGAAACCCCGGGTCCGAGACGGCAGGCATGCCCGCGTCCGTGATGAGCGCCACCGTGGCGCCGGCGCTCAGCTGGGCGAGCAGGAAGTCCGCGCGGGACGCCTCGTTCGCGTCGAAGCAGGAGACAACCCGCCCGGAGATGGTGACGCCGAGCGCGGCGGCCAGCCGGCGCAGCCGGCGGGTGTCCTCCGCGGCGACGATGTCGGCGGCCGCGAGGATCTCGCCAAGCCGCGGGCTGGCATCGCGGACATCACCGATCGGCGCACCGCAGAGCACCAGAGTCCCGGACACCCACCGAGTGTGCCAGGAGCACGACCTACATTGATGCGGTGGCGGTGACAACGACATATCCAGCCCTGGACGGCGGCGGCACGCGGCCCTCCGGGGCTGCCCTGGCCCCTGCCGGCGGCCCGACGCTGGCGGACCGGCTGGCACCGCCGATGCCGACCGACCGGCTGATCGGTTGGCTCGCCTCGCTCGCGATTGCCGCGGTCGCCGGTGTCCTGAGGTTCTGGCAGCTCACCCAACCGCGTGGTATCTACTTCGACGAGGTCTACTACACCCACGACGCCTACAGCCTGATGACCCACGGCTACGAGCTGAGCGACATCAAGAGCGGCTGTGACGGCCCTGGCTTCGTCGTCCACCCCCCGCTCGGCAAGTGGCTGATGGCCGCGTCCGAGTGGTTCTTCGGCTACACCGACTGTGCCGGGGCCCGGCACGGCAACCCCGAGCTGGGCTGGCGCTTCGCCTCCGCTGTCGCGGGAACGCTCGTGGTTGTCGTCTTCGCCCGTACCGCCAGGCGGATGTTCCGCTCGACTCTGCTCGGCTGCTTCGCCGGGCTCCTGCTCGCCTTCGACGGGCTGGAGTTCGTCCAGAGCAGGATCGGGATTCTCGACATCTTCCTGCTGACAGGTCTTGTGCTGGCCCTGGCGTGTCTGGTTCTCGACCGGGACGATGGCCGCGCCC
The DNA here is from genome assembly GCF_917627355.1 of Protofrankia sp. Cj3. Classification (NCBI taxonomy): domain Bacteria; kingdom Bacillati; phylum Actinomycetota; class Actinomycetes; order Frankiales; family Frankiaceae; genus Protofrankia; species Protofrankia sp. Cj3. The sequence continues at coordinate 3,457 of NZ_CAKJTR010000105.1, forward strand.
GGCTGGCGGCCCGGCTGGCGAAGGCTGGCCGTAGCCGGACCGGTGGCAGCGCTGCCGATACTGCCGATACTGCCGGTGCTGACAGCGCTGCCACCGGTGGGAGCGGGTCCGGCGGCCGGGCCCTGTCCGGCCGTGGCCCGTGGCTCGGCATACGCCCGTGGCGACTGGCCTGCGGGCTGTTTCTGGGCGCAGCCATGGGCGTGAAATGGAGCGCGGTCTACACGATCGTCGGGTTTGCCGCGCTCGCCATCGCCTGGGACATGGGTGCGCGCCGGACGGCGGGTGTGCGCCGGCCGGTCCTGGCCGCGCTGGCCCGGGACACCCCGACCTGGGGGGTGAGCTTTCTCGTCCTTCCGGTGGTGACGTTCTTCGCGACGTGGACCGGCTGGTTCGTCACCGACGGAGGGTACAACCGGCACCGTTTCGGTACCGGCAGGTGGGCGGCCCTGCACAGCTGGTGGGACTACCAGATGCAGATCTACCAGTTCCACGAGCACCTCAATGCCTCGCATCCGTATGCCTCCAAGCCACTGAGCTGGCTGCTGCTGGGGCGCCCGGTCGCCTACTACTACAGCGCGCCCAAGGTCTCCGAGTCCGGCTGCACGGCCCAGGCCGGTTGCTCCCGGGAGATCCTGGCGATCGGCAACCCGGCGATCTGGTGGTTCGGCACGCTCGCTCTGGTCGGTGTCCTCGCGCTGTGGGCGAGCCGCCGTGACTGGCGGGCGGCTCTCGTACTGGTCGGCTTCGGCACGTCCTTCCTGCCCTGGCTCGCCTTCCCCAGCCGGACGATGTTCCTGTTCTACGCCCTGCCCCTGCTGCCGTTCCTTGTACTCGGCCTGACCGCGCTCGCGGGTGTCGCGTTGGGCTCCCGGACAGCTTCGGAAACGCGCCGCCTTGCCGGGTCGCTGGCGGTCGGCGTCTACACGATCATTGTCGTGCTGCTGTTCGTCTACTTCTATCCGATCATGACCGCACAGGTGATCCCGACCTCGGCATGGCGTGTCCGCATGTGGTTCCCAGGCTGGATCTGACCGCCACCGCCACCGCCACCGCCACCGCCATGCGCCACCGCCACGCGCCGCGGTGCATGCATCCCCCGCCCGCCACCCGCGGGCTTCACGCCACGCACGTCATCCGATGGAGCGGCGCCGGACCCCGCGGAGCTGCAACCGGACGATCCGCAGCTGGTTCAGCCCGAACGCGCCCGCCAGCGGTAAGCAGACCAGGGCCGGCAGCAGGTAGCGGTAGTCGAACACCGCGGTCGCGCAGGGCACCACCAGCAGGGCGAGCCCCATCGCGACCAGCAGCAGGCAGTCATGGCGTGCCCGGGCAAGGCCATAACCGGAGGCGACCATCGAGGCCAGCCCACCGACCAGCACGCAGGCCCCGAGCAGCGGCCCTGGCGTGAACCCGAACACCTGGTATCCCCGGAGCAGGCCACCCAGCGAGGGATCGTACCGACGTGGCACCGCCTCGCCTCTGAAGTCCCGCAGCACCAGGTCGATGTGCCAGCGCGGATCGACCCGCCCGGTCGGGAACCGCCAGCTCCCGAGGTACCAGTCGGGTGGCTCAGCGTGGCGTGACAGGACGAAGTAGTGCAGGACATCATGCGCCACCAGAGCGGCGTACCGGTGGGGCTGTGCCGCGATCACCTTGACGGCGAAATCGCGGAGCAACGCGTTGCTCTCCGCGTCGAACGCCCGGAAGTGGTACCGCGGGCTGGCGGCGTCCCAGTCATAGTAGTTCGGCCCGGGCCGCTCCTCGGGCGGATGCGGTGAGCACAACGGGACCTCCCGCGGCGCCACCTCGATACGGGCACAGTCCGCGAACGGCGCGACCCGGCCCCAGAGAAACATCCCGTCGACGTTCTGCAGCGCGAAGCTCCCGTGTACGGCGGCGAACCACGCCGCATACGCCAGCAACGGTGCCGCCCAGCACAGGACAAACACGATGAGGCGGCGCGCCCCGGCCCCGCGGGCGATCAGGTAGCCGGCGGCGAGCGCTCCCAGCACCAGCGCCACCGAACGGGTGAGGGCAGCCGCGGCGAGCAGCACACCGGCGGCGGCGGACACGGCGACGGTCGGGCGCGGGCGGTACAGCAGCAATACGACCGCCGCGGTCAGCAGCGCGGCGAACACCGTCTCCGCCATGACCATCTGCTCGATGTCCACCTGATAGGCGTCCAGGAGCACGGGCGCGGCAGCCGACGCCGCCAGCCACCGGGGCAGGCCACGCCGCAACGCCAGGTAGTACAGCGCGGACCCGATCGCGAGACCGAGCAGATGCGCGACAGCGGGAACCACCGCCAACGACGGCGACCAGGAGAACAAGAACAGGAACGCGGAGTAGCCGAACGGCCGGACCGAATCCGGGCTGAGCTCGCGGACACAACGCAGGTAGGAGTAGGAGTCGCCATAGAACTCCAACGCCGGCCAGTAGGCGGCGAACGCCGCGATGCGCAGCGCGGTGCCGGCGCCGAGCAGCAACACGAACAGGCGGTGCCGCATCCACAACCGGCCGGCATGCCGCCGCACCATCGGGCCGGGCCCTGCCGGGACCGTCTCTCCGGCGGCAGGCAGCCTGGCGGGACCGCCCGCTGCCACCCGCTCGAACGGCGTTGGGGTGAGCATGTCGACAACGGTGCGCAGCGGTGATCGTACGGTCATACCGGCTGCCGGCCCGCTCCCGGACATGCCCGTCCCATCGGTCGCTCACCGCCACGGCCGGCCATCTCAGCAGGTGATCACGTTACGGGCCGGGTCGCCACGCACAGCACCGACTGCCCGAACGGCACCCGCATCCGCTGTTCGACAAAACGGCTGGTCGGCACGACGACCCGGTCGTAGAGGCGGACCAGGCGTGGGTCCACGCCGCGCTGGCCCGCTCGCCGGACAGCCACCCACCAGGCGAAGGCGCCCAGCAGGTTCACCGGATGCATCCGCTCCACGCGAAGGCCGGCCAGCTCCACCGGCCGCCGCAGCGTGGCTGGTGTGTAGCGGCGGAAATGACCGACCATGCGGTCGAACTCGCCGTACAGCGCCGGATACGCCGGCACCCACAGCACAACGCGACCGCCGGGGACCACCAGACGAGACAGCCCTCGCAGCGCGGCCACATCGTCTTCGATGTGCTCCAGGACGTTCATCATGATCAATGTGTCAGCCGGGCGCAGCACGGGCGCGGCTCCCTCAGGCAGCTCGGTCCCGGTCAGGGCCGCGACGTCAAGCATGATCACATCGACGTCCGCGCGGCCGGCGAAACGGTCACGCAACGTCCGCAGGCACAGTGGATCGGTGTCCGAAACAGTAAGATGATCATAGCCGCGCAGGCCCGCGGCGAAGTCTCCCAGGCCCGACCCGATCTCCAGAACACGCCGGCCGCAGTGCGGCGAGACGAGGTCACGCTCGAACCGCCGGTAATTGACCGCGTCCGCGCCACCCAGGTGATTGTCCAGCAGCCGCCGATCACAACCAGCGGCAAAGGGGATCACTGCTGGCCCGCCGTCGCCACCGCGGTCATTTCCGGCGCACCGCGTCAGGCCCGGGACAGCCCGCTATCAGCAGCTGGAGGAAAAAGGACGCGAAGACGCTCTGCGCGCCGAGCACCATCAGCGTCATAGCCAGCAGCGCCGGCCGCGGCTCGTTGACCGGGCCAAGATCGGCGGCGAGGCAGTGCCCGAAAACGACCGTGCCCGCCAGCAGCCCGCTGACAAACAGCACACAACCAGCTGCCAGACCGCGCTCGAGGGTGAACCGTCGGTGCGTCCAGGCGAGCAGTCCGCGCGGGTGCCCGGCCCGGCCCAGCCCGCGGTTGTAGGTGTCGGCGAAAATCCCGAGCAGCACCGCCTGCCAGCCGAGGACAGCGGCCATCGCGAACAACACGCAGAGCTGGACGCCGAATCGGTGGAAGCCGGCGTCGAGGACTCCGGGCAAGAGCACGACCTGCCCGGTGATACCGAGCGCCAGCAGCATCAGCCCTGGGGCGACAAACAGGTGACGCGGCGCGAGCAACAGCATGAAACGCACATGCCGCCAACCATCCCGAAACATACGAAGTTTGGATGTACCGACCCGCGGTCGGTACGTGATCGGCACTTCTTCGACCCGCAGGCCGACGCGGGCAGCCAAAATGATCAGCTCTGAGGCAAGCTCCATCCCGCCGCATCGCGGCCCCATCCGCTCGTACGCGACACGAGTGAACGCCCGCATCCCAGAATGGGCATCAGACGAGGCGAGGCCAAAGAACCGGTTAAGCATCCCGGTCAGCAGCGGATTACCCAGATAACGATGTGACCACGGCATCGCGCCAGGCATGATTTTTCCGATGAACCGGGAGCCGAGAACATAGTCGGCGCGACCGGCCCGCAGCGGCTCGACAAGCAGGGAAATTTCAGAAAAGTCATATGAGTCATCGGCGTCGCCCATCACCAGATAGCGACCACGAGCGGCCTCGAATCCGGCGAGATAAGCGTTTCCGTAGCCACGGCGCGGCTCCACCAGGACACGCGCGCCGACCGAGCGCGCGACCGCGGCCGACCCGTCCGTCGAGCCGTTGTCAACGACGATCACCTCCCCATCGAGACCAGCCGCGGCAAGACCCGCAAGGGCCTTACGCACGCACGTCCCGACCGACGCCACCTCGTTGAGGCACGGCATCACCACGGAAATCTCCACGGTGCTACGCCCGGTGGCGGTACCGGCCGGGCTCACCAGGCCCGTCCGGCCCTGTTCGGTGATCGCGGCCGCGGCCAAGGAGTGTCTGCTCGATGGCGGTCGATGTGGGCGATGTGGGCGATGATCCAGCAAGTGGCCCGCACGGCCGAGGAGACCCGGAAGCAGGCCCGGATAGCGGTGTTCTGCCCGGAGCGACGAGCCGGGGTCCCCGTGCGGCGCGAAGCGGCCCACGGGCAGCGATGCGGCAGGATGCCCGCTGGGCATCGCTCCGCACGGTTGAAGATCCATCAGACACGCCCTGGCCGGTCCGTCAACGCCACCCGATTCTCGGTCACCCAGCCTCCCGATGTGATCGACAATGGATACCATCAGCGACAGTACTAACACTTAAGGCGAAAGAGCCGCAGGAGTGGACCGCGGGTTTTGGACGGTGAGTAATATTAATATTATTCTCAGTAAAATCATTCATGAAAATCAACAGAGGGGAACGAAGCCTGCCGGGGGGTACCTGCCGGTGCGGTAGCGCGATCAGGGATCGTGGAGGACCAACCGCGGCCTCTCGCGGCCGACGCAGGAAGAAAGGAACCACCATGGCGGATGTGTCGGTACGCTTCGCGATGACCGATGACAGCGAGATCGTGCTCAACCTGTCGCTCACGCAGGCGATCAGGCTGACCGAAGCCATCGCCTCCAAGGTCAGTCAGGCCATGACCGAGCAGCCCCCCCGGGGGAGCCTCAACGGCAGCTCCTACGGTGGCCCGGCCGTGCGGCCAGGCCCCTACTCCACATCCTGATGCTTCACCACAGCGCGGCCGCCAACAGCGACCGCGCGACCCACGAACAACGACCAGCCCACACGCTCGGGGCCCCCACATTTTCGCGAAGCGGAAATGTGGGGCTAGCCCGTCAACTGGGCGATAAGCGCCCGGAGCAGTTCGAGGTCGCGCCGACGGGTTTCCGTCGGCGAACGACCGTCGGAGCTTTCCGGCGCAAGTGACGCACGAACTCTGCGCAGTTTGTCCCGCAGGTACTGGACCTCGTCCGGGGGCAGCAGCCCCTCGCGCAGCAATAGCACGACGTGCCCACCGTGCTCGACGACGTCGATGGGCGCCGGCATCGCGACGGTCACGACGCGGATGCCGATCGGCTCCCGTTGATCATAAATCATGAAAAGCCGATCCTCCGCGATGACCTCGGCCGTGCCGTCGTCCCAGAGAACCGTCGCGCGGGCCGCGCTTGGCGGTACCCAGCCGACCGTCTCGACCCGCACCCTGTCGTCACCCGGCCCTGGCCCACGGCGCGGTGCGGTGTGTACCGCCAGCACGGTTCCGCAGCGCGACCAGACCCCACCACCAAGATCATCTACTGGAGATACCCGATCTCCCCTGGCGAACATGACGAGACCGCCTCGGCCATCGGGTGCCGCTGGTCTCTGCGCCGGCATAGCGTGATCGTAGAGTGATATGGGTGGCGGCTGTCACGGGCGCCTGCCGACGCCAGCCGGCCATAGGGCCTGGACACACACGTGGTCACAGATCCGAACGCCTCCGGCGCCGAATGCTCGGCCATGCATCGCCCGACACTTCACGGAGTTGATGCCCGCAATCCCCTGGCTGGGCGTACGTTCGCGGAGCGGCTGGAACGAACGATCCGTTGGCGCTCACCCGGAGGCCACCCATGCGCGACACCGACTATCCCCCCATCGAGGAACACGCGGTTATCGGCGATTTGCGCACGGTAGCACTTATCGCGACCAACGGCACCATCGACTGGTACTGCCCAGAGCGCTTCGACAGCCCCTCGGTGTTCGCCAGCCTGCTCGACGCCGAACGCGGCGGAGCATTCCGCATCCACTGTCCCGGCTCCCGCACCAAGCAGCTCTACCTGCCGGACTCCAACGTGGCGATGACCCGTTTCCTCGCGCCGCAGGCCGTCGGGGAGGTCGTCGACTTCATGGTCCCGGTCGACAGCGACGTCACCGAAGCACCGCACGTCATCGTCCGCCAGGCCCGGGCCGTCCGCGGGCGAGCCGCGTTCTCGCTGCGCTGCCACCCGCGCTTCGACTACGGACGCACACCACATACAGTGACGATCGTCGACGGTCAGGGAGCGGTGTTCGACTCCCCTGTCGGTACCCTCACACTACGCACCTGTGTGCCTCTTGTGCCCGACGGAGAGGGCGTCACCTCGACATTCGCGCTGGACACCGGAGAAAGCGCGGATGTCGTCCTGGAATGGAACACCCCCATCCGCCCGCTCGTGGCAGGCGAGGCGGAGCACCTGTTCAACCGCACCCTGGTCTACTGGCAGAACTGGCTGCGCCGCAGCCGGTATCACGGCCGCTGGCGGGAAATGGTGAACCGCTCAGCGCTCGTTCTCAAACTGCTGGTGTACCGGCCGACCGGTGCGCTGGTCGCCGCGCCGACCACATCGCTGCCGGAAGAACTCGGCGGTATCCGCAACTGGGATTATCGTTACACCTGGATCCGCGACGCCGCGTTCACCATATACGCCCTGATGACGCTCGGGTTCACCGACGAGGCCGCCGCCTTCATGGACTGGCTGGAACAGCGCTGCCACGAAGCCCAGGCAGATAACGGCCTGCATGTCCTGTACAGCGTGGACGGCAATGCCGACCTTGATGAAATCGTGCTCGAGCACCTGGACGGCTACCGTGGCTCGCGGCCGGTCCGGATCGGCAACGGCGCCGCCGGCCAGCTCCAGCTGGACATCTACGGCGAGCTCATGGACTCGGTCTACCTGTACAACAAGCTCGCCGCGCCCATTTCCTTCCAGCTGTGGGAGGCGCTTTCCCGCCAGCTCGACTGGCTCGCCAAACACTGGGAGGAACCGGACGAAGGCATCTGGGAGACCCGCGGCGGCCGGCAGCGCTTCACCTATTCAGCCTTGATGACCTGGGTGGCCTTTGAACGTGCGTGCCGCATATCCCGCCAGCGCGGCCTGCCCGGCCCGACGAACGAATGGAAGGACTACGCCGGCCGCGCCTACCGTTTTGTCCAGAACGCGGCCTGGGACCCGGTCCGCGGCGCGTATATGGAACATCCCGGATCATCCAGGCTGGACGCCTCGCTGCTGTGCATGCCGCTGGTGAAGTTCTCCGGGCCCACCGATCCGCGTTTCCTGTCAACTCTCGACCGCGTCGGTGAGGACCTCGTCAGCGACAGCCTGGTACGCCGCTACGCCACCGACGGCAGCGACGGTCTGCACGGGGACGAAGGCACGTTCAACCTGTGCTCCTTCTGGTACGTCGAGGCCCTCACCCGCGCGGGCCGGGTCACCGAGGCCCGGCTGGTGTTCGAGAAGATGCTCACCTACGCCAACCACGTCGGCCTGTACGCCGAGGAGATCGGGCCGTCCGGAGAGGCGTTGGGGAACTTCCCGCAGGCGTTCACGCATCTCGCCCTGATCAGCGCCGCCGTCCACCTGGACCGGGCGCTCGGCTAGAACGATCTCCATAACAGGAGGTCGCCGACGGGCATAGGAGCCATCAGGCGTCCGCGTGTCGGCTGGAAGCCGACATGTTGCTGACGGGTGACCCGATCCACCGGCAGGATGGGTGGGGTACATCCGGCTCACCAGCGCTGGGCTGAAGACGATGCAGGGACGATGGACGAGGGGCGCGACGATGGCGGGACTTGACCGTTTCCGGGTCGAGGTGGTGACCGGACGCGGAGCGGATGCCGGGGTGGTGGTCCGTCTGCCGGGGGTCCTTGTCGTCGCCCGGATGGGGCGTCCCGAAACACACGAAGTAGCCAAGACGCTACTGGCACTATGCGCTGAGGTCGCCAGTGACTCGGGGCCGGCGTCGAGTACCGGCCGCCGGCTGGTACGCCGGGTCGCTGGGCTGCTCGCGGACGCCGACCCAGAGGCCGTGCCCGACTTCACCCTGGTGGCTGGGGTGGGCGACCGGTTGGCCGCGCTGATCCACGGTTCGATGGAACTGGCCGCCCACGGACCGACCCCGCTCGCGCTGTCCGGAGCCGAATCCGCCACCTGGGTGGACCGCCTGCTGCCCGCCGAGGTCGCCCGGCTCGACATCGGGCCGGTGGGCACACTCGGACCAGCCGGCATCGTCGGCGCCGATGGCGTGACAAGCGACCCCAGAGGTGACGCTTTCCCGCTGGACCTGCGGATCGGTGCCGTGCCCGGCATCGGGGCGACGCTGGTGGCCTCCGACTCACCGGCGGCGGTCGTACCCAGAGGCGCTGAGGAGGAGTTCCTGGCCGAGATCGGCGGGCCACTCGACCCGATGACCTCGGCGGCACCGATCCCGGCGGCGGGCGGCGAGCCGGCGGCGGGCGCGTCCCCCGGCGCCGGGCCGCAGTCGGTGTCGTCGATGTCCACGGCGCCACCGGCCCTGGCACCCCTGAACAGCCAGGACATCGACGATGCGGCGCGCTGGCGAGCAGCTGGCCAGCCCACGCAGGCCGCGGACTTCGCCGCTCTCACGTCCGCCGATGACGAACCACCGGCCGAACTCGCCGGACGTGACTCAGCGGCCCGGATGGAGGACACCGAGAGCGAGGCGCTCACGGAGCTGCCCGGCCGCGGTCTCGACGTCGCCGACCTGTTCGACGACCAGGACGCCCCGACCATGCTGCCCGGCCAGTCCGAAGCTCAGGTCGAGGGGATCCTCTGCGCCAACAGCCACTTCAATCACCCCGCCGCGCCGTACTGCACAGAATGCGGACTGTCCCTGGCCCAACAGACCGGGAAGCCGGTCTGGGGCCCCCGGCCGACAATCGGGATAATCGTCTTCGACGACGGCACGGCCATCGACGTCGACAAGGACCTGGTGATCGGTAGGCAGCCCGACCGGGACGAAGCCGTGCGAGCGGGCCGCGCGCGTCCGCTGATGGTCGAGGACGGCGAGAGCGCGGTGTCCCGCGTCCATGCGATCATCACGCTCAGTGGGTGGGACGCGGTCATCGCGGACCAGGGCTCAGCGAACGGCACCTACATCGCCCCGCCCGAGGCGACCGTGTGGACACCGCTGAACCCGCACGAGCCCGCTCCGCTCGTCCCCGGTACCCGGGTCCAGGTGGGCAAGCGGACGTTCGTGTTCAACTCGCGGATGCAGGTCTGAACGCGACATGGCCAGCGGCGACAGGACAAGCGACGGCAGCGGCCCCGGTGACAGCGACGGTGACAGTGGTGGGGACGCTGACCGGACGGTGAGGTTACGCCGGGCGTCCCGCTGGGTGCCGCTGGCGCTCGCCCTGGTGGTCGCGCTGCTGGCGGCTGGCGCGGGCCTGCGGGGAATCATTGACCGGCCCCCCGGCGACGGCTCCGTGGACGCGGGGTTCGCCCGCGACATGTCCGCCCATCATGCTCAGGCTGTCCAGATGGCGATGGTCGAGTTCCGCGGCGGTGCCGACGCGACCCAACGAGGCGTCGCCGCGGACGTCGCGCTCACCCAGCAGCGGGAGATCGGCATCATGTCGGCGTGGCTGACCCAGTGGGGCCTGCCACAGGTCTCGACTGACCCACCGATGCGCTGGATGCGGTCCGTGCACCTGGACCATGACAGCTCCGGACATGGCGGGGCCGCCACGGACGCCGTGCGCATGCCTGGCATGGCCACCAGCACGGAGCTGAGCCAGCTGGCCGGGGCGTCCGGGCGGGAACTGGACGCCCTCTTTCTCACCCTCATGATCCGCCACCACCGCGGCGGGATCACGATGGCGCAGGAGGCCGCGGCCCGCGCCGAGGAGCCCGACGTGCGCGCGCTGGCCCGAGCGATGGTCATCAACCAGGCAGCCGAGATCGAGCAGATGCAGGCCGATCTGCGTGCCATGGGCGTGCCCCCGGCCTGACCCGCCAGCAGCCCGCGCGAACCTTCTGGCCGCGCTGGCGGACAACCCGCCTGCGCCCCGTGCCGACACAGACCACACCTGTCCATCGGCTCGGACTTTCCTGACGTTGCCCCCACGGCATCTACTCCACGTCATTAGAGCGCCCGAGGATAGGGCGTTCGATCAGTGAGCGGCTCATCCGCGCCCGATCCGGCAAGGCGGCGGAGGAAGGCGCCCTGGTGCTGGGCGCCGACCGACGACAACGCGGCCGGGCGGGATGCGGGGAGCCGCGAGCCGGACAGTCCTATCCTCGGGCGCTCTAAGTCGGCGCACAAGAAGTCGGCTATAAAGGAATTATTCTGACCAATTTTTACTGTCCGGATACGGAGAGTCATTCATGGCAGCTGACACCACACAGGGCACCGGCCAACCGACGCAGCCTGGAAAAAAACGCCCCCGCTGGCTGAAGGGGCTGCTCATCGGTGGGATCATCGCGGTCGTCCTCCTGGTCGGCGGGCCGTTTGTCTACATCAATTTCATCGAAAGCACGCCCCCGGCCGAACTGTCCGTTGACACGCAGGCGAGCGGCGCGGGCGGCGGAACCACCAGCGGATCAGTGGATGGCACCTGGAAAATCACCAGCGGCTCGCAGGCCGGGTACCGCGTCAAAGAAGTCCTGTTCGGGCAAAGCACCACCGCGGTCGGCCGGACCTCAGACGTCACCGGACAAATGATCATTTCTGGAACGACCGTTCCCACCGCCGGGTTTACCGCGGACATGACCACCGTCGCCAGCGACCAGTCACAACGTGACAACCAGTTCCGTGGACGGATCATGGAGACGTCGAAGTACCCGACAGCCAGCTTCACGCTGACCAAACCGATCGACCTCGGCTCGGTGCCCGGTGCTGGCGAGAAAAAGACCTACCAGGCAACCGGTGACCTCACCCTGCACGGCGTCACCAAGTCAGTCACAATCCCGCTCACCACACAGCGGTCGGGCGCGCAAATCCTGATCAGCGGGCAGATCCCGGTCGTGTTCGCCGATTACAATATCAACAACCCGAGTTTCAGTGAGATCAAAACCGAGGACAATGGAATCATGGAAGTTGGGCTCGTGTTCACCAAAGCCTGATCCCGAGACGATGACGCATTGGGCGTACCATGGCCGGCTGTGCCCGTAGCCGACCAAGACACTCGATCTCTCGCCACCATGCGGGCGGGGCTTTGTCTCGTTCCAGACCACCTCCTGGGTCTCCTTCCGGGCCACCTCGTCGGCGCATGACCGCGAAGCGGCAACCGGAGCTGGTCGGTCGCACGGCGCTGGTAACCGGAGCATCCAGCGGGATCGGGCGCGCCATCGCCGTGCGGCTCGCCGTCGCGGGGGCGTCGGTCGTCGCGACCGGCCGGAACCGACGGGCTCTGGACGAGTTGGCCGCGGCGGCGGACCGCCGTGAGGTCGAGATACATCTCCACCCGGCTGACATCACCGACACCGATGCCCGAGCCGAGCTCGCCGCGGCCGTCCGCCAGCTGCCCGACGGTCTGTCCATCATGATCCATTCAGCCGGCGCCTACCAGCGCTCGCCCGTGGCGGAAGCGGACATCAGCGACCTCGACCACCAGTACGCGGTGAACGTCCGTGCCCCCTACGCCCTCACCCAGCTCCTGCTCCCGGAACTCCTCGACGCCGGCCGGCGCTCAGGCGGAGACATCATCTTCGTCAACTCGACCCAGGGCATCACCGCCAGCCCGAACATCAGCCAGTACGCCGCCACCAAGCACGCGCTGCGGGCCATCGCCGACAGCCTGCGCGCGGAGGTCGCCGACGCGGGCGTCCGGGTGTGCACGATGCTCCCCGGCCGGACAGCGACCCCCATGCAGCGCCAAGTGGTCCAGGCCGGCGGCCCGTCCTGGGCGCCGGACACACTCATGGCACCGCGGGACGTGGCCGAAATGGTGACAGCGGTGCTCGCTCTGCCCATCCGCACCACCGTCACCGAGGTCGTGATGCGCCCGGCACGCATGCTCCCCGGGTAGCCCCTGATACCCCTGTTGCCAGGCACTCATAGACGGCTGTCAATAATCGGGGCATGCTGCAATGATGGCCGCGACCCATGCCCGTTCCGGACCGGAGGCGCTGGCGAACGAGGACTGGGCATGCCGCACGCCGCTTGCCCGCGAGCCGCTGTCCGCCGAGGCGGCCGCCCAGCTTGCCGGCGTCCTGAAGGCCATGGGCGACCCGACCCGGCTGCGGCTGCTCTCACTGATCTACGCCCATGCCGGCGGCGAAGCGTGCGTGTGTGAACTGACCGAACCGCTGGGCCTGACTCAGCCCACCATCAGCCACCATCTCAAGGTGCTCGTCGACGCCGGTCTGCTCACCCGCGACAAGCGCGGTGTGTGGTCCTACTACCGGACTGTTCCCGCGCGGCTGGCCGCTCTCGGTAACATAATCATGCCGAGTGGGCTCACGGATGGCGGCGTGCCCGGCTGAGCTTCCACGAGGCTGCGGACGTCCCAACATGGGCGTGGCGTACCGTGGCGGCACAATCGAAGCAACAGGAATCGGAGCGTTTCCGGGGGGTGCGGCCGTGCCGGGAACGACGCCACCGCCCGTGTCGGGCAATGTCGTGGCCCCGCTTCGTCCGGAGGACCCTCGCCAGCTCGGGCCCTATCGCATCGCCGGCCGCCTCGGGCAGGGTGGGATGGGCGCTGTCTTCCTCGCCTCCCACCAGGATCCCGCCCAGCACGATGCCTCCCGCCAGGACAGCCAGTGGGTAGCGATCAAGGTAATACGCCCGGATCTCGCCGAGCACCCCGAGTTCCGCGCCCGCTTCCGGCGCGAGGCGGAAAGCGCCCGCAAGGTGAAGCGCTTCGCGACCGCCGCGGTACTGGATGCTGACCCCGACGGCCCCCAGCCCTACCTGGTAACCGAGTACGTCGAGGGACCGACCCTGTCGAAAATGGTCAGCGCCCGCGGCCCGCTGCGGCCCGCCGACCTTGAGCACCTCGCGCTGAGCGTCGCGACCGCGCTGAGCGCCATCCACAACGCCGGCATCATCCACCGGGACCTGACACCGTCCAACGTGCTGCTGTCACCGGTCGGCCCCAAGGTGATCGATTTCGGGCTCGCCCGCTCGTCGAACATCCTGACCAATATCAGCCATGTCGGCGCGCAGCCGATCGGCACGCCCGGTTACATGGCTCCTGAGCAGATAGTCGACGAGCCTGTCACCTCGTCCGTGGACGTGTTCGCCTGGGGCAGTGTCGTCATCTTCGCCGGGACCGGCCATTCGGCCTGGGGCGACGGACCCACCGACGTGATCCTCTACCGGATCATCCACGACGAGCCACGCCTCACCGGCATCCCGGACGACCTGCGCGAACTTGTCACGCGTGCGATGTGTAAGGACCCGGCCCAACGCCCGAGCGCCGACGCGCTGCGGGCCGTCCTGATGGGCGGTGCGGACGCCACCAGCCTGACCAGGCCGCCGGGGACGGCGGGAGCCCAGCCGAGGAAATCGGCGAGACGGCTGCGCAGAGGATCCGCGGAGGGCGGTCAGTCGGGCCGGCGCCCGGCGCCCGCCCAGCACGCCCCGCGCGATCCGGCGGCCGCGGTGCCGTCACCGCCCGACGTCGGTGGCACCGTGGGGCTCGTCCCGTCTGACCCGCCCGCGCCACCGCCGCCATCGTCGCCATCGTCGGTGCCATCGTCACCGGTCTCGCCCTATCCGCTGCTATCGCCCGCGCCGCCGGCCGCCGCCCCGGCCCGGCGGCTGCCGGCCACCCCCGCCCCCGCTCCGGTCGCACCTGGCCGGCGCGGGCCTGGCT
>NZ_CAKJTR010000106.1:0-17673 GCF_917627355.1 Protofrankia sp. Cj3
GGTGACCCGCAGGTCGTAGCGAACGAGGTCAACGACGAGCTTCACGAAACCCAGCCCCATGATCCATAAGGCGATCGGCATCAGCACCCTGATCGGGTCGAAGTACATGACCATCCGCAGCACCTGCAGGATGTACCGGCGCGCGTCCCGGAACGGGTGGAACTTGCTCGTGCCCGACCGCTTCGCGTAACCGATCGGTATGTAGTCGACGGGGTGCTGATTCGCCAGGAAAGCCATCGTGATCGTCGTGACACAGGAGAATCCGGGCGGCAGCAGCCGCAGGTACGGAAGGGACACATCCCGCCGGAACGCCCGCAGACCCGAGTTCAGATCGGGAATCTTCATCCCGGTCAGACGCTGCGCGAGCATCCGGATGAACCACTTGGCCGGCACCCGTGCCCATTTGTGCGTCCCCTGCTCGGTGGTGCGCGCGCCCACGACCTGGTCGACCTCGGGGTTGGCGACAAGGTGGTGGACGAACTCCGGAATCCGCTCGTTCGGATAGGTCATGTCCGCATCGGTCCAGACCACGATCGTCCCCCGGGCATCCTGCGTGCCGATGCGGCGTGCGGTACCCGATCCACCGTTGCGGCGAAACGAAATCAGCCGCATCCGCGGGAAGCGGCACATCGCACTACGTAATAGGACGACGGAGTCATCGGTCGACTTGTCGTCGATGACCAGCACTTCATAGCTGTAGTCGCTCGCATCCATGGCGGCGGTGATCCGCTCCAGCTCATGGAGAATATGATCTTGTTCGTTGTAACACGGAAGAACGATGGTCACGTATGGCGCGGCAGCCGCCTCCGCCACCGGTCCGCCGCTGGATCGCTGCCGGTTCACGGTATGTGTATCCGCGGCCACGGTGCTCCGCTCCGGAGTACTCGCGGCCGCGGCACCCGTAATCGGGACACCCGTAGCCGGGACACCCTGCGTTGACACGTGCGGACCGACAGCCGCGCAAACAACGACAGGTGCATGGAGAACACTGACACTCACGTCGACGCCGCTCCTGAAATTCAGCCGGAAACCATGCGTTCACCGGTATCACCGGTATCACCGGACCGCTCACGGATCGTCGGGCTGAATACCCCTCGCCTCCCTTGTATGCGCTTGGCGCCCAGGGTTGCACGGCCTGCCTGAACACCGGCGAAGGAGGCCTCTTCAGTGTCGCCGCGGCACCCTGATCACACCGTCGTCAGCCGGCCGGCACCCCCTTGAGGCCACCGGGCGCATGAAAGACGCCACGGTCGCGCCTCCTTCGTCCTACTAGCGTCCTACTAGGCTTACCGACCATGAGTGGGCTCAGTGATCGTCTCGGCAGTCATCTCAGGACACTTGACCGGCAGTTCGTCAACGACTTTCGCGAATACGCCCGAAACGTCAGGGCGCTGCGCGCCGGGCGGGAGACGTCCGCGCGCTCCTTCACGGCGGGGCTGCGCTACCCAGTCGCGCATGGGCAGCCGATCTGGACCGGATCGCCGACCGTCATCGAGGGGCACGAACGTATCGAGTTCGCCGAGGGGGCGGCCCTTCGGATCGGCCTCGGGCCGTTCGGGATCTCGACCCGGCGGGACGTGTCCGTGCTGCGGATCCATCCCGAGGGACGGCTGCGCTGCGAGGGCGTCGTGTCGGTGCAGCGCGGGGCGCGCATCGTGGTGGATTCCGGCCTGTTGCAGCTCGGCCACAACACCAATATCAACGGCTTCGCGAAGATCCTGGTTCGGGAACGGGTGAGTATCGGCGCCGGCTGCAATATCTCCTGGAACACCCAGATCCTCGACAACGATTTCCACCCCATGACCGTGGACGGGGTGGAGCAGCCGATGAGCGCCCCGGTGATCCTGGAGGACCGCGCCTGGATCGGCACCGGGGCGATCATCCTGAAGGGCGTGACGATCGGCGAGGGCGCGGTCGTCGCCGCGGGCGCCGTGGTGGCCCGTGACGTCCCACCGAAGACGATCGTCGCGGGCTCGCCAGCCAAGGCCGTCGGCCCGGTCGATTCCTGGCGGTAGTCCGCCGCGGGCCGCCAGCCGAATCATGAGAGAGAACGACACATCCCCAGGCTATCACCGAAAGTATCTTTTCCGATACTTAGAGTTGTTAGACTGTCTGGCGTCGATCAGATGAGAACGAATCGGGGCCCGTATGAGCGTCATGGGTGTGCGGGAGGCCGCGAACAGCCGGAAGGCCCCAGCCTCGTGTCCGCTCTGATCCAGGCCCGGCCCGGGGCCTCGGCAACCACCACAACGGATGAATCAGCCGGTGGTGACGCTGGTATCGAACGCTTCGGCCCGCTGCCGGCACTGCGCCGGACCCCAGGCCACATCTGGCTGGTCACCAGCCTTTTCGGCCTGCTGCTCGCATCCTGGTCCGTGCTGGTGCCGCAGTACCACGCACCGGACGAACCGAACCAGGTCGACGCGGTCATGCGACTCGTCCAGGGCGATGGCTGGCCGCGGCCGGGCAACGCCTTCGTGACGGCCGACGGAGTCGGCGCCATAGCGGCGTCACCATTCGGTAGCCACGCATACCCTTACCAGCTGACAGTCGATCCGATCCCCGCGCGGGACGCGGTACCGCGTCACCTGCGGCCCGCCTGGGACAAGCTTGCCACCGCCGGGCAGCCGCCGGGTTCCATCCAGCAGATCGTCCAGCATCCGCCCCTGTACTACTGGGTGAACGCGGCGATCCTCACCACGCTCCCCAGCGGCGGAGACACCCTGCGCTGGGATGTGACGATCGGCCTGCTACGAATGATCAGCGTGTTGATGCTGACGCCACTTCCACTGATCATCCACGCGACCGCCCGCCGCCTGCGCCTGCCCCCGGCCGCCGCGACGGTCGCGGCGCTGACGCCCTTCGCCGTGCCGCAGCTGCTCCACATCGGTTCCAGCGTCAACAACGACAATCTGCTGATCCTGTTGGGCGCGCTGGTCACGGCGGCGGTCGCCCACATACTGGGCGGAGACACCTCGGCGCGGACCGCGACGTGGACCGGGCTCCTCACCGGCCTGGCGCTGCTCACGAAATCCTTCGCGGTGGTGCTGGTTGTCATGGTCGGCGCCGCGTACGTGGCTGTCCGGCTACGTGGCACCCGCCTGCCCTGGCGGTCCATCGCGCTCTGCGGCACGATGATCATTACTGCCGGTGGCTGGTGGTGGCTGGTCAATATGATCAGATGGGGTACGTTCCAGCCGAGCGTGCCGGGCTTCCCACCTGGGCAGTACGTCGGATCGGACTGGACCGTCTACTGGAGCTGGATGTCAACGGGCCTGCTGGGCCGCTGGTGGGGCTCGATCGGATGGTACGAGGTCGAGCTGCCGTTGCCGCTGGTACTCGCCGCCTCGGGTGTCGTGATCGGGCTTGCCGCCTGCGCCGTGATCCGCGCTTCCGGCTGGACGAACCGGAGCAGCCTGCTGTTCATGCTGTGGCCGACCTTCGCCCTGCTGGTCGTCGTCGGAGCCGGGGCCGCCGTTCATGTGGCACGCACCGGACACATCACGGGGATCTCCGGCCGGTACCTGTTCATGGGCATCAGCGGAGTAGCCGTGCTGGTCGGCGCCGGAAGCGCCGCCCTCGGGCCCCGCTCTGCCCGCTGGATGCCGCTCGCGCTCCTGACCGCCGCCGCCGGCATGCAGACAGAGTCGATCAAAGCGGTCGTCGACTACTTCTGGCGGCCGCGCGCGGGCGGTGCCATTGACGCCTGGCAGGCGATGGCCGCCTGGTCACCGTGGCCGGCGGTAGCGGTGGCGGTCTGCTTCGCGATGACCGCCGTCCTCACGGTCGTGACCGCGGCGGCGCTGGCACGCGCCTGCCGTGAACGGACGGGCAGCCTCGCCCCCGTGGCAGCACCGGCCGGGCCAGGACTGCCGCCGGCCGGACCGGACACGCTCTCCACCGCCGGGATCGAGCTGATCGATACCCGCCGGCTCAACGCGTCCGTTCGGCAGTGCCAGGGCCCTGAGCTGCCACCGGTCGTGTCGTTGTCAGGAAATGTCACGATGCTCGGGCGGTCAGGTAGCCGGTGGCCCCTGCCAGCGCGCGGTGCCCGCCCCGCCAACGACCGCCCCGCCAGCCCGGCGGCAGCAAGCCAGAATGACGACCTGAAACAGGCCGAAGGTGGTGCGGGCCCACCCAAAAGGTAAACACGTGCGCGTACGCTGCGGAGAGAGGCAGTGTCCGAGGCCAGGGCATAGCAAGATTATTACCAGGAGGGCCCGGGTGTCCCTGTCATCCTCGCCACCCCGCGGGTCCGCGGACCTGTCCACGCCGCTTACTCCCGCCGACCCGCCCAGCCTGGGTCGCTACGTGTTGCTGGGCCGCCTCGGCGAAGGTGGTATGGGCACGGTCTACCTGGGGCGCGGACCGGATGACCGGCTGGTCGCGGTCAAGGTGATCCGAGCGGAATTCGCCCGTATCCCCGAGTTCCGGGCGCGGTTCCGCCGGGAGGCCGCCCTCGCCCAATGGGTCGCCCGGTTCTGCACGGCCGAGGTTCTCGACATGGTGGACCCCAGCGACGCCGCGCCCTACCTGGTCACCGAGTACATCGACGGTCCCACCCTGACGCAGGCCGTGGCCGCTGGCGGTCCGTTGCAGTCGGCCGATCTCGAACGGGTCGCGGTCAGTGTCGCCGCCGCCCTCACCGCCATTCACGCGGCCGGCCTGATCCACCGGGATCTGAAACCGTCCAACGTCCTGCTCTCACCGCTGGGGCCACGGGTCATCGACTTCGGGATCGCCCGCGCCGTGGAGGCGGAAACAGTCATCAGCAAGGAACTGCGCGTCGTCGGCACGCCGGCCTTCATGGCCCCGGAACAGGCCAGCGGGGGGCCGGTCACCGCGGCCGCCGATATCTTCTCCTGGGGCGGGCTCGTCGCCTTCGCGGGAACCGGGTCGTACCCTTTCGGGGCAGGCTCGACGGACGCCCAGCTCTATCGGGTCGTCCACCATGAGCCGAACCTGGACGGCCTGCCCGACATGCTGCGCGACGTTGTCAAAGCGGCGATGCACAAGGCTCCCGACGCGCGACCGAACGCCCAGGAGCTGCTGATTCGCCTGGTCAACCTGGGTACGGTCGCCAAGTCCGACCCGCAGATCACCCAGTTCGTACGGAACGCGCCAGCATCCCCAGCACCGCTCCAGACAACGCTGCCGGACGACAGCGCGGCCAAGGAACCACCGGCACCGGTACCGGCCAAACCACCGACACCAGCACCCGTACCAGCCAAACCACCAGCGACGGTCAAGGCAACCGTGCCGGCACCAGCCGTACCAGCACCACCGGCACCAGCCAAACCACCCGCACCACCAGCACCCGCACCCGCACCACCAGCACCAGCACCAGCACCAGCCAAACCACCCGCACCACCGGCACCAGCACCCGTACCAGCCAAACCAGCGGCGACCAGAACCGCCGGTGGCCGGCTCACGATGCGCCGGCCGCCCGGCCCGGATGACGATCGGCGCCGGCTCCAGCTCCGCTGGCACGCTCCGCGCACCAGGGTGATGGCGCTGGTCGCCAGCGCCATCACCCTGGTGGTCGCCGCCGCCATCACGATCACGGCGGTGATGTCCTCCGGCGGAGCCAGGACCGATGTCCGGGGGCGGGCCGATGTCGCACGGAAAGTCGCGGCGAACGCCGACGCGACCCGCGCTGTCGACCCCGCGCTGGCCGCCCGGCTCAGTCTTGCGGCATATCGCATCTCGCCAGTTCCCGCGGCGCGGGCCAGCCTGATCACATCGTTCGCGGGACGGTATGCCACGCCGCTGACCGGTCACACCGGATCCGTCCTCGGCGGAGCGCTCAGCCCCGACGGCAACATCTTCGCGACCGCGAGCGCGGACCGGACCGTCCGGCTCTGGGACATCACCAGGCCGACCCGACCGGCCCTGCTCACGGTCATAACCGGCCACACCGACTGGGTCCTGGCGGTCGCGTTCAGCCCGGACGGCCGCACCCTGGCCACCGGCGGTTTCGACGGCACCGCCAGGCTGTGGAACGTCACCGATCCAAGCCATCCGGCGGCCCAGGCGACCTTGACCGGGCACAACGCGCATGTCCGGGACGTCACGTTCAGCCCGGACGGGCGGCTGCTCGCGACCGCCGGGGACGACAACACCGCCCGTCTGTGGGACGTGACCAACCGGGCCCGGCCACGGCAGCTCCAGGTGCTCGCCCGCCATCAGAGCTGGGTACAGGACGTCACGTTCAGCCCCGACGGGCGGCTGCTGGCGACCGCGAGCGCCGACAACACCGCCCGCCTGTGGGACGTCAGCAACCCCGCCCAGGCGGTTCCGCTGGCCTCCCTCAACGGCCACACCAACTTCGTGTGGTCGGTCGCCTTCAGCCCGGACGGGAACACCCTGGCGACCGGGAGCTACGACGGCACGGCCCGGCTATGGGACGTGCGCAATCCGCGGGCCCCGACGAACCGAACAACGATCAAAGCGGATCCCACCTGGGTCTACGACACCGCGTTCAGCCGCGACGGCCACACACTGGTCACCTCCGGCTGGGACACCACCGCGCGCCTGTGGGACGTCTCCGATTTTGATCATCCGCTGCCGCTAGGGACGATCAGCGGTCAGACCGACTGGGTCCAGGGAGTCGTCCTCAGCCCCGACGGCCACACGTTGATCACATTCAGCGACGACCGGACCGCGCGTATCGCGAACATCGACCCGGCCGCGCTCGTCGCCCAAGCCTGCGCCGACAGCGGCAACCGCCTGAGCGCCGCCGAGTGGCGTGAGCACATCCCTGACCTGCCCTACTCCGGAATGTGCTAGGGAACTACCTCTGGTAACCAGGTTTCTCGATATCAATCACCAATGGTTATCGGTAACCGGTACCGGTTACCGATAACCACGCAGCAGCAACCTGGCAGCCCGCAGTCGCGGATCAGCGGCCCTGCTCCTGAGCGCGGCGCCCGCCGTACGGGCCGCGTGTATCAGCGCCGGCTCGTCAACAGGCGGCCTGTGGGGCCTTGCGACGCGCGCGAGCGGCCACGACCGCGAGCTCCTGGCACCCAGCGCCGCCCGCAGCTGTTGTGCCGCGCCGCGCTCGGCTTCCAGCGCGCGTTCGGCCTGAGCCAGCGCATCGAGCAGGCTGAGCTCGCGCGCCGCGTGCTCGGCCAGGGTCGCGTCGAAACGCGCCCACTCCCGCTGCCGGCGCCGGGCCGCCTCAGTCATCTCGTCCTGCATGCGGATCACGTAAAGATAAAGATCCAGACGGTTACGTTCCATCCGGGTCAACAGGCTGTTGCGGACCCAGGGAATCAGCAGCTCCTCCACCCGGGCTGCCCAGGACGCCCGCCGGTCCACCACGACGCCCAGGCCGAAGATCGGTGAAACCAGGTGAAAACGCAGTTCAGGCCGATCCGCGATGAAATCCTCCACCGCGGTGCGGACGCCGTTGCGGGGACCGCCTTCGGTCAACGCCCAGGCGAACGCGCCTTCGCCGCGGAAACCGCCACGTACGGCCTCCGCGCTGTCCAGCCGTACGCCGTGATCCCACGAGTAGGGCTGCCGGTCACGCCGCGGGATCCGGCTGGGCACGTAGTACTGGTCACGACGGCCCGCGGGCCAGCCCACATCATGCAGGATGACCAGCGGAAAATGGCTGCCGCCGTGGGCGCGGACCGCCTCGTCGACAGTGCGCAGCTCGGCGGACACCGTGGGGAAGTTGTGGTCACCGTCGATCAGATAGGCATCGGCCAACGGAAGTCCGTCAAGGGCCTGCGGGCTGTAGCCGCGTACCGTCACGACCTCGACGGTCTCACCCGAGTCGGGGAGGCCACGAGGATCGGGATCGACGATCAGGAGCCGGCCACCACCGTGACGTCGCAGCATGTCCACGAGCAGGGAGCTGGTGACACCGCTTTCCGAACCGATCTCAACGACGCTGCGTGCCCGCACAGCCTCCACCAGCGGCAACCACACCTCACGGAGCTCGGCGAGGGAATGCAGCAGCAACGGTTGGAGCGTCCGCTCGGTGACAGCTTCAACGGTGCCGTCCGAGGCATCGCCGGCACCGGGTTCGCCCGCGCGGGGAACGGGCTGATCCCCACGTGGCCCGCCGAACCACGGCGACGCGTCGGTGACCGGGCCAGCACCCGATCCGGCCGCGCCCGCGGTGTCTTCGCCCGCGCTGCCTTCGTCAGCAATGCCTGCACCCGCGCCGCCGTCGTCCGCGGTGCCTTCGTCAGCGCCTTTGTCCACAGTGACCTCGTCCACAATGACCTCGCCCACTCGTCCGCTCGTCCGTTCGTCCACGGCGACCGGTCTTACCCCACATCAGTATCTTCAGCCTGATACGGAATCAGGATGGGAGCGGTCAGAAACGGCCGTCGAGTTCACGCAGCAGCCGGCGCGCGGCCCGGCGCGGCAACGGCGTCGCCTCGGCCGAACGGGGGGCGAGCGTCAACGGGCCGGAACCGATCGCCAGCCAGCCGAAGGCCATCTCGACATCGATGGCGTATGTTGCCGCGAGATGCGCCTGTGACACCGGATCGATGACGTAGATGAGCTGCGGGTCGTCGCTGTTGACCTCGATCAGATTCGGCTGCAGTACCCGCGCCCCCACCAGATGCAGCCGCTCTTCCCCGACCACCGAGGTCATCGTCACCAGGTGGGGCTCGGCCAGGTTGTTGAGGTGGAAGGACAGCCGCAGCCAGTCCAGCCGCATCAGACCACGCCGGCCGGCCGGGTCGATGCGCACCCGGCGGACACCGACCCCGTCGACCCGCAGGCGCACCCACGACAGCCCGTCCCGAGCGGACCGGGTGAGCGCGGACTCCTTCGGGCCGTTGACGAAGTCGCTGCCGGTGTCGACATAGACCTCGACGGGCCCCGCGGCAGCCTCCGGGGAGACCTCCGCCGCGTCGATCCCGGCATTCGCAGCCAGCCCACTGACAACGGCAAGGGGCCGGTTC
This sequence comes from Protofrankia sp. Cj3, assembly GCF_917627355.1. Taxonomy (NCBI): domain Bacteria; kingdom Bacillati; phylum Actinomycetota; class Actinomycetes; order Frankiales; family Frankiaceae; genus Protofrankia; species Protofrankia sp. Cj3. Next base: position 8,934 of record NZ_CAKJTR010000106.1, read on the forward strand.
GCCACAGCCGCGACCCCGGCCGGCCAGTAGAGCTCCTGCATCGGGATCTTTTCAAGATCAGCGGCTGTGAGATACGGCATCCGGCGCAGCAGGTCAGCGGGCAACAGCCCCTCGGACACATCCGAACCGAAGTTGTCATCGTGCGCCCAGACGCCGAACGCGAGCGCCTCCTGAGAGGTAGGCCGGGTCACGAACCGCGCGAGCGTGCGCAGCGCCGCCGACCGCGCCCCGTCCTGGAGAAGGGACGGCATCAGCGTCTCCGACCGGCGGTAGCGCAACCACTCCCGCTGGTAGGCGAGTACCCCGTCCTGGACGGCAACCCGCTGCGCGACCTGCGTGCGGGTGGTGTGGTCGGGGCCGAGCAGCGGGTTGTGGTCCTCGTCAAAACCGATCAATGAGCCGGTATCGGGCATGCAGAGCTGCTCGAGCACCTCAGGACTGCGCATCACCTGGCTGAACAGGGCGTCGGGTTCGCCGCCGGAGGCGACATAGCCCTCCAGGCGCAGCCCGGCAAGACGGTGCGCCTGCGAGCCCGAACTCGTCGCCAGGTAGAGGCCCACGACCTCCACCTCGCGGCCGCAGGCATGCAGCAGTCGTTGCAGCAGCGCCTGGATGGTGCCGCCCCAGCCGAGATCGACGACGACCACCGTGCCCGCCGTGCCGAGATGGGAGTCCAGGTAGCGCAGGAAGCGCTCCCGCAGCCGGCTGGCGGTGAGCACGATCTCGCCACGCACCCGCTCGTCACCGCACAGGATCTCCAGCGTTTCGGAGAGCAGGCCCGGGACGTCAAGGCGCCGGCTGGCCAGCGCGGACAGTCCCGCCACTTCCTCCAGGCCCACTCCGAGCTGGCGCAGCAGCTGGCCGACGCTCGGCGGGTGCCGGCGCGCCAGGAACCCCCGCAGCTCCTCGGGGGTGCCCTCGTAGACGTTGGCCAGCGCGCACACGTGGCGCGAGGCCCACAGCGTGGACGCCTCGATGCCGACGTCACCGGCCGGCTCTTCGAGCACCCGGGCGAGGAACGCCCCTTCGCGCATCAGGCAGTGGACGCGGTCGACCCCGTACTCCCGCGCCCGCTGGGCGGCCCACTCACCGAAACCGGTGAACACCGGGCCGAAGACGGTCGCACCGGTCTCCCAGTGCCGGCGCAGGCCCGGGGGAACCGCGGCGGCGTCGGCACGGTGCAGCGTGCGGGCGCGAAGCGCGGTCATACCGTAGTCGCCGGCCACCGGGTCGATCGCGGTGTCGGAGGTTGGTCCGCCGCGCAGCCCTTCCAGGGTGAGCGTCGCCGCCAGCTCGCCCGAGTACTTGGGGTAGTGCACCGCGATGATGCCGTGCTCCCGCGCGCCCTCGACGTCCGCCACCGGGTTGTCACCGAGGTGGATGACCCGGGAGGGCGCCACGCCCGCGGCGGCCAGCACATGAGTGAACAAGCCGTCGCTCTTGCCCACACCAGCGTCGCTGGAGGTGAGGATCCGGGTGAATCTGATCCCGGCGAGTTCTGGCCGGCGGAGCAGCCGGCGGAGCTGCTCCGGGGAGAAATAGGTGTCCGAGACCAGGTACACGGGCCGGCCGAGCTTGGTGATGACGAGCTCGGCGAGCTCGGCGACGGCGAGGTCGGCCCGGCAGACGTCACGCTCGAGGTCGACCTCCATGGTGATCATGTCGTCAACGGCGCCGCTGCCGGGGATGGCGGGCATGAGCACCGACCAGATTTCGTCGAGACGTGCCTCCAGCGTGCCCCGCGCCGCCTGCGCGTGTTGGCGGGCACGGGTCTCCGCGTGCACCCGGAGCTGAGCGAACTGTCCCGCGCTCACGGCCGGCGGCAGCAGGCCGGCCGTGACAAGACGGCGCCCGAGCAGCAGGAAGGCATGGGTGGGTTCGGGAACCAGCCGGAACAGCAACGTGTCGAACACGTCCAGGGTGAGGACCTCGGCCCCACCGGACTCCAGCTGGGACCAGACCTCACGAATCCGGACGTCGGTGAACACGGGCGTCCTCCACCGGCAGCCACCACGGCCGCCTCCGACGGGCCGGCTGGTGCCCGGGTGCTTCTCGGACGGCGGCCGGCCAGAGCTGAATGAACGGGCCGATACTATGGATCGGCTCTGGGGCTGTGGCCACCGGAGTGCCCTACCCGCGAGTACCTCGCTTCGAGATATCTTGCGTATGCCCTGCCGGGTTATACCCCGCGCGGCCGGTACGGCAGGTCGTTTTCAGCGAATCAGTACCGATTTTGCCACATCTTGGCGCGGCTCACGGAAGGTTGTCGGTGTCGAACCTGGTTGACGAGTGGTCCGCACCCGCGACCCAGCGGGACGGCCGGCGCCCCGGCACCCGGGGGCGCGACGGGCAGGAGTCGCGGATGCTCGCGCGCCGCAGCCGGGCCCAGACCCGGGTCCGCTGGGAACTGCTGCGCAACCTGATCCGCAAGGACCTCAAGGTCAAATACAAGGGGTCGACACTCGGTTTTGCCTGGTCACTGGCGAACCCGCTGCTGCTGCTGGCCGTCTACACCCTTGTCTTCCAGGTCATCATGAGCGCCGGAGTACCCCGGTTCGGGGTGTACCTGATGTCCGGCCTGCTGATCTGGAACGCCTTCTCGGCGAGCGTGTCATCGGCATCCGGCAGCGTGGTCTTCAACGCGAACCTCGTGAAGAAGGTCCGGTTTCCGCTGCCGGTGCTGCCGCTTTCCGCCGTCGGGTTCGCCCTCGTCCACTTCGTTCTCCAGCTGATCGTGCTTTTCGTGGTGGTCGCGGCGCTGGGCTACAGCTTTGTCGGCCTCCAGCTGTTCCTGCTCCTGCCCGCGTTCGCCATAGCAATGATCTTCACTGTCGGCCTGTCCATGCTCGTGTCGGGCCTCAACGTCCGCTACCGCGATACCGAGCATCTCCTGGAGGTGGCGCTGCTCGCGTGGTTCTGGCTCAACCCGATCGTGTATCCGGTCGGGCTGATCCACAAGCTGCTGCGCGAGTGGACGTGGATCTACTTCCTCAATCCGATGGCGACGGTGGTCGCGACCTTCCAGCGAGCGATCTACAAAGGGCCGTCCGTGAACCCCGCCACCGGGCAGGGCATCCTCGCCGACCCCGGGTACCTCTTCTACCTTGAGCACCTTGCCATCGCGGGCGTGATATCGCTGGGCCTGCTCTGGTTGGGCATACACGTGTTCCGCAGGATGCAGGCCGACTTCGCGGAAGACCTCTAGAGACGGGCGACAGACGTGTCAGCGCAGCAGTCACCGGCTGAACCGGCCGTCATCGAGGCGTCGGGGAACATCGCCGTGACCCCCGCACCGCCGGATACGCCATCGGTCGGCGACGCGGGGGTGAGTACCCCAGTCGTGATCCAGGCGACCGGCGTGGGGAAGAAATTCGTCTCCTACCACCGGCGGGCGACCAGCCTGAAAGAGCTGTTCGTGCGCCGCGGGCGCACCCATGGAGACGACTTCTGGGCGCTGCGCGACATCGACGTGGAGATCGGGCGCGGCCAGACCGTGGGGCTGGCCGGGGCGAACGGCTCCGGCAAGTCCACGTTGTTGAAGGTGCTGGCCGGAATCCTGCGCCCAACCCAGGGCGATGTCTCTGTCACTGGAAGGATCGCCTCCCTGCTGGAGCTCGGGGCTGGCTTCAACGGCGAGCTCACCGGCCGGGACAACGTCTACCTGAACGCGTCCCTGCTGGGCCTGTCCCGCCGCGAGATCGACCGGATGTTCGACTCGATCGTCGACTTCGCCGAGCTCCCCCACAAGATCGATGATGAGGTCAAGCACTACTCGTCCGGCCAGTACGTCCGGCTTGGGTTCGCGGTGGCCGTCCACGTGGACCCGGACGTCCTGCTCGTCGACGAGGTGCTCGCGGTCGGGGACGAGGCGTTCCAGAAGAAGTGCCTGGCGAAGATCGACGCTTTCCGGGCCGAGGGCCGCACAATCTTGTTCGTCACCCACTCGCTGGATCTGATCGAGAGCATGTGCGACCGCATCCTGGTCCTGGAATCCGGATCAATGATCTTTGACGGCGCACCGGCCGTGGGCACCCGGCTACTGCGGCAGCGGCTCGGCAGCCTGTCCTCGGACGGCCCGGTGCCGCACGAGTTCGCCGTTGCGCGGCCCGTCTCGGTGACCTTCAGCCGCGACCCGGGCGGGCCGCCCCAGGTCCAGTTCAACCCCGGCGACAGGCTTACCGTCAGCATCGCCCTCGACGTCACCGAGCACGCGCCGGAACGCCTCTACCTGCACACCTATGCTCTCGGCCCGCATGAACTGCCGGTCTGGCTGATGGAGACGCCGCCAGGTGGTGTGCCCTGCGCCGCCGGCACCCTGACCGTGGACTTCACCGTGCCAGCGCTGCCTGAGCTGCTCGGCGCGTTCGCGATCAGCGTGCACGTCTCCGACGCCGCGACCGGGGCCGAGCTCACCAGACGGAGGTTCGAGGACCTGTTCGGGATCAACGGATCGCAGGCCGGTGGCCTGCTCAAAATCGACTACGAGACGGGAGCCCGCCCATGAGCGCCCCGGGGACCGCGGCCGCTGGCGCTGGCGACGCGCCCCGGGCACGATCGCGTCGCCTCCAGCCCGTCAGCGCCCAGGACAGCGGCACCCAGAACGGCGGCACCCAGGACGGCGGCGCCGGGCCGCTGGCGACCGTTGTGATCGTCAACTGGAACGGCGCGCATCTGCTGCCCGCGTGCCTGGACGGGACAGCCAAGCAGGTGACCGACTTCGCCTTCGAGACCTGGGTGGTCGACAACGCCTCGCGGGACTCCTCCAGGACCCTGCTGGCCGAGCGCTACCCATCGGTCCGGCTCGTCCCGTCCGAGGTGAACCTCGGCTTCGCCGGTGGCAACAACCTCGCGCTCCGGATGATCACAACCCCCTACGCCGTCCTGCTCAACAACGACGCCGTCCCCGAACCCGACTGGTTGGCCAACCTGCTGGCCCCGTTCACGGCCGCCGGCGGTGAACAGCTCGGCGCGGTCACCGGCAAGGTGGTGTTCCTCCCCCGCTTCCTCCGGCTGCGGCTGTCGACCGCGACCTTCACGCCGGGTCCGCACGACTCCCGCGCGCTCGGTGTCCGGATCTCGTCGGTGACGGTCAACGGCCGGGAGGTCCTGCGCGAGGTCCTGTGGGAGAAGCTGACCTTCGGCGCGGAAGGCGGCGCGGCCGCGCCGTTCTTCTGGACCCGCGGCGACGGTGAGCTTTGTGTCCCGGTGCCCGAGGGCGGCCCGGTCACCCTCGGTTTCACCTGGTCCAGCGAGGCCCCCAAGCCGGTCACACTGAGCTGGGACGGCGGCAGCGCCACCCTGGCCACCGACACCGAACCGTCCACCGTGGAACTGGCCGTCCCCAGTGACGTGACCCGCGTCGATGTGATCAACAACGTCGGCGGGATCGTGCTGCGGGACGGCTACGGTGCCGACCGCGGCTACCAGCAGATCGACAGCGGACAGTTCGCCGAGGCCGAGGAGGTGTTCACCGCCTGCGGTAACGGCATGGCCATCCGCACGGAGCTCGGGCGGGAACTCGGCTGGTTCGATGACGACTTCTTCCTCTACTACGAGGACACCGATCTGTCCTGGCGCATCCGCGCCCACGGGCACACCATTCGCTATGTCCCGGCCGCGGTCGTACGGCACGTGCACTCCGCGTCAAGCGTGGAGTGGTCGCCGCTGTTCGTCTTCCACACCGACCGTAACCGGTTGCTGATGCTCACCAAGAACGCAAGCGCCCGGATCGCCGTGGGCGCGGTCGGCCGCTACCCGCTCACAACCGCCTCGATGGCCATCCGAGCGGTCCGCCAGGCATGGGCCGCCCGTAGCCGGCCCGCGCTGCGGCCGACCATCCTGCGGCTGACAGTGATGGCGTCCTACCTGCGGCTGCTACCGGTGATGCTGGGCCGGCGGCGCGCGATCACGCGCACCGCGGCGGTAGGCCACCGCGAGCTGGAGACCTGGCTGGCATCGCGATGACCACACCAGTGCCCACGCAGCGCAACCAGCGCAACCAGGAAGAACGGAGCCCGACCACCGGCCACAGCGGCCGGCCCGGACCAGCCAGCGGGCTGCGGGCCGCCGTCTACAACAGGTTCTGGCACTCGATGGGCGGCGGGGAACGCCACAACGGGATGATCGCTCAGGTGCTCGCCGCCGAGGGTGCCCAGGTGGACATCCTCGGCCATGCTGAGGTCGACCTGACAGCTATCGCCGAGCATCTTGGGCTCGACCTGTCCGGCTGCCGCTACCGCCTGCTGCCCGACCGGGGCGACGAGGCCATAGCCGAGCTCAGCGCCGACTACGACCTGTTCGTCAACGGCTCGTACATGAGCCGGCTGATCCCGCGCTCGCGGCATGCGGCACACCTGTGCTTCTTCCCGACACCGGCCGATCACGATGCGCCCGGATGGCGCAAGGCCGCCATCCGGGTATGTGGCCCGCTGCTGCGCGGCGTCCGTCCAGCCGTTGGATACGGTACCGGCTGGTACCCTCCGGAAGGAGGGCGGCGCAGACAGTGGATCTGGACGAACGGCGCGGGGGTCCTCGCGGTTTCGGCCGGCGGCGAACGGGAGCTGCGCGCTGACATCGGCCGGCCCGGGGCGACCGGCATGGTACGGCTGCGCGTTCAGGACGCCCACGGTGAGCTCCTCGCCTCCGTGGAGATCGACGAGTCGTTCAAGCCGGTCGCGGTGCCGTTGCCCGCGTCATCCGCCGGCAGCGAGCTGACGCTGGTCAGCGACACGTTCACACCGGGTTCCGCCACCGCGGGCATCCCCGCGCCGGGCACCGTCGCGCCGGGCATCCCCGCTTCCCGGGACCTGCGCCAGCTCGGCGTGGCGGTCAGCCGGCCGCGCGTGACCGACCAACGCGACGGTGCCCGGGCCCTGCTCGCGTCGCGTTTCCCCTGGCTGCTGGCCAATCCGCGCGATCTGGGCTACCTCGACTCATACGACGTCGTGATGGCGAATTCGGTCTACACCCGGAGCTGGATCCGCCGGCTGTGGCATCGTGACGCGGCCATCCTCTACCCGCCGATCCAGGTGGAGCGTCTCGTCCCGGCTGAGATCCGGGAACGCGCGGTACTGACGGTGGGGCGCCTGTTCGCGCCCGGTCTCGGGCACGCCAAACGCCAGCTGGAAATGGTCGAGTGGTTCGGCGGGCTGTACCGTTCGGGTGCGCTGCCGGGCTGGCGGATGCACGTCGTCGGCGGCTGCGAGGAATCCCAGCTGCCCTACCTGGACAAAATTCGTGAAAGCGCCCGTGGCCTGCCGGTCGAGATCCATCCGAATGCGCCGCGCCATGAGGTCGAGCGCCTGCTGTCCACCTGTTCGATCTTCTGGTCCGCGACCGGGTACGGCGAGGACCCCGACCGCAGGCCATGGACGGCGGAGCATTTCGGGATGACCACGGTCGAGGCGATGGCGGGAGGCTGTGTACCAGTGGTGATCGACCGGGCCGGCCAGCGCGAGATCGTCCGGCATGGGCTCGACGGCCTACGCTGGACCTCCCCCGAACAGCTCGCCTCGTTCACCCGGCGCCTCGCCACCGAGGAGGGCATGCGGGCTCGCCTGGCCGCGAGCGCCGTGGCCCGCGCCCAGGAGTTCTCGGACGCGGCGTTCACCGACCGCTGGCGCGAGATCGCCGCTCGGCACCAGCTCTACGCCCGCCGCGCCAGCCCAGCCAGCCTGTCCCCCGACCCGGAAAGCCGAGACCGAAAGGATCGCGGCTGATGCGGGTCATCCTGGACGGCACGCCGTTACTCGGCACCCCCACCGGGATCGGCCGCTACACGGCCCACCTGCTCGCCGAACTGCCCGGCCTGCCCGGTCTGGACGTGGCAGCGACAGCGTTCACCTGGCGCGGGCTGGAGAATTTCGCTTCCGCCCTGCCACCAGGTGTACGCCCGGCCGCGCGCCGGGTTCCGGCCCGGATCGTGCGCGAGGCGTGGGCACACGGGGAACTGCCGAAACTGGAGTGGATGACCGGCGCGGCCGACGTGGTACACGCCACGAACTTCGTGCTGCCGCCACCGCGGCGGGCCCGCGGCGTGCTGACCATCCACGATCTGGCGTATCTGAAGCTGACCGGCACGGTCTCCACGGCCTCCGCACGTTATCGCGAGCTGGTTCCGCGTAGCCTGCGCCGTGCTGCCGCCGTCATCACCCCCAGCCAGGCGATCGCGACCGAGGCCATCGACACCTACCGGCTGGATCCGGAGCTGGTGACCGTGACACCGCTCGGCGTGGACGCCTCCTGGTTCAGCGCGTCGCCGCCGGCTGACCGCTGGCTTACGGCCCATGGCCTGCCCACCACGTACCTGCTTTTCGTCGGTACACGCGAACCGCGCAAGAACCTCCCCACCCTGCTGGAGGCGCTCCGCGGCCTGCACGCCGAAATCAGTGACGCCCCACCGCTGGTCCTGGTCGGGCCCGCCGGCTGGGGACCAGATCTTGATCTTTCTCGAGTGCCGGCCGGGACGGTCGTCAACGCCGGCTATCTCCGGACCGACGAGCTTCGCCGGCTGGTCGCCGGGGCCAGCGCGCTGTGCTTCCCCTCGTTCTACGAGGGGTTCGGCCTGCCGCCGTTGGAGGCGCTGGCGGCCGGGACCCCGGTGGTCGCGGCTGACATCCCGGCGGTCCGGGAGGTCGTCGGACCGATGTCCGGCAACACCGTGCGGCTGGCTCCACCGATGGATGCCGACGCGTTCACCGACGCCCTGATCGGCGTCCTCAAGGACGACATGGACCCAGAG
>NZ_CAKJTR010000107.1:0-11200 GCF_917627355.1 Protofrankia sp. Cj3
ATCCCGATGCTCCCGGGTGATGAGGACGTGGCCGATACCTATGGTGTCCTGTCCGCCGCGGGGATGCATCGGGGGCGGCCCCGACCGATGAACGACATGTGGATCGCTGCGTGCTGCCTTACCCACGGCCTTGCGTTGGCGACTATGAATATCAAAGATTTCGACGATTTCAGGGTCTACCACGGACTGGAGCTCATCACTGCATAGCTCACAGTCACTCGAAATCTTGGTGGAACCGTTTCTTGGACGGCTTCCCATGCTGGATAGCCAGCGTAACGCCCCCTCCCGGGTTAACATCCCGAAGCCTCCGCCCCTGACCAGCGGTTTCACACAAACCGCTGGATCATCCCACCCTCTGAAGATCGTTAATCCCTCCTACTGGCACGCCGCTGGCATCTGCGATCTCTCTCCCCCCCCCCCGCATCCTCCAGCCGATCCCCCTGCAGTCCGGTACACCCCGAATATTTCGATCTTCGTCTTTCGTGGGCGTCGGTGACAGGTGAGCGCGGGTGGCTGCAGCAGGCGGGTGAGCGGGGGCCGCAGGATCGCGGGCTGAACGGACCGGAAGGTCGCTATCCGCAGCGGTGGGAACCCTCCACGCCGGCCACGGCCCTGTCAAGGTCACAGCTCCGGTAGGGGTTCAGCGCCCTCCGGAGCCGCGTCAGGTGACGTGAACACGGCGGCAGCGCCGACCGGTCGCCCCCAAGGGTCACGCAGCAATATGAGCCGGACGCCTGTTGGCCGTAGGGAGCCGTCGTGGCATTGGACGGGAAGAACCACCGCGCCGCGCTCCGACGGTTCATCGGCCGTAGCTCCGGACATGAGTGCTCGGAAGGCGGTCCAGTGCGCCTCCCGGTAAGCCTCAGGGATGATCACATCCAGCGTGCTTCCTAGGATCTTGTTCGCTGGATGGCCGAACAGTGATTCGGCCTCGGTGTCCCACGACCGCACCACGCCCTCGGTGTCGGCCACGACGACGGTAAACGGCTCCATCAGTCTTTCCCCCTCTTCCGCGCCGGGTGGCCCACGAATGGGCGGTCTCTGGCGGTCCGTGCACCGCCCGCCTCGTGCCGGGACCCCAAGCAGGGGTTCGAATCGGGCCGTTGGGGCAGGTGAGGAGCCTGGCCAAATTATGATCAATTTTACCGAATCCCCTGCCTGTTCCCAGCAGAATGCGGGCGGTGCGCTGACCCTCTGAATCCGAACTTCAAGATATCGAAGGCCGCACGCGCCGCTACTCGGTGGTCTTCGGATGGGCAGCGCCCGCACGAGTGATCCAAACCCACTGCTTCTCGTCGTCGACGCAATACCAGATCCTGCCACCCCCGGTGGCTGGCGGGTTCCCGCTTGCGTGGACAGTGACCTTCAGGTCCGTTGTCCCGAAAGCGGGAGCCTCCAACCGGCCGAGAGACAGACCGGTTCCCGGGCTATGCCCGCGGCTGGGGACGATGTATCGCCGTGATCCGCGCTGGGAGCCGCTGGGATGAGCCTGCCCCTCCCTCGCCACCAGATCAGCCGTACCAAATCAGCCATACCAACCTTCAGATCATCCGAGCACACAGCGGAAGCGCCAGCAGCACTCACAGTTCACACGTCATCCTCGTTTCACAGACAGGACCACACTCTGGTATCACGATCGCTACATCTGGGTGAAAACGGACCGTCGGAAGAGGTGGGCTTCGGTGATGGCCGACGACGTGGCCTCAGCGGTTCTCGACGCGCTGCCCATCGCGGTCGCCGTGCTCGACTCCGACGGCACGGTGCTGCGGCTCAACGAGGCGTGGCGACGCGGCGGCGCGACCGGTACCGCCCTCGTCCCCGTCGCGCCGGGCGGGAGCTGGCTTGCCGCATGCGCGGCCGCGAGCGCGCACCTGCCATACCTCGACCAGCTCGCAACCATCACCAGGCAGCTGCTGGACAACCATCGCGGCCGCCCCCACCTGGAGGTCCGCTGTCCGGGACCGCGCGGTCCCCGTTGGCTGCTCGTACGGTTACGCCCGCTCATGGGCGGCCAAGGGCTCGTCGTCCTGGTGGATGACATCACCGAACGGCGTGAGACCGAGGAGAAACTGCGCCATCACGCGACGCATGACATGCTTACGGGCCTCGCGAACCGGCTGGCGGTGACCGAACGGCTCGCCGAGCTCAGCAGCGGCTTCCCGGCTCAGCCGACTGACCGAACCAGCGGCAGGGACGATCTCCATCCAGCCGCTTTGTTCTTTCTCGACCTGGACTCCTTGTGCACAATCAACAATACGTTCGGCTACCGCATCGGTGACATGGTCCTGCGGGCCACCGCGGCTCGGCTGGCCTCCGCGCTGCGTCCGGCCGACCTGTTGGCCAGATGGGGAGGGGACGAGTTCGTGGTGGTGGCGGGCCATCTGACCAGCACGGACGCGGCGGTCCTGGCCGAGGCGCTGACCCACTCCCTCACCGAGCCGCTCGCCATCGGCGGGCATCGGATCACAGTGTCGGTCAACGTCGGGATGGCCCTGCTGGACGCCGCCACCGGGTCCAGCAGCCAGCGGCGGTCAGGGCGCTCCCGATCCGATGAACCACCTTCCCCGGACGCCGTCGAACTCGTCGAGCTGGCGAGCGAGACACTTGTCCGCAGCCGGACCCAGCGCCGCCACCGGCCGCGGCCACGCCTGTAGCAGCCCATAGCACAAGGCCCGTTATGTCGGTATCAGGACGTATCGTATGGCTATGCGCCTGACGCTGACGGTGTCTGACCCGGCTCACGACGTCAGCGCGGACGTCCTCCTGGACGCCGACCCGGACACGCCGGTCAGCGCGGTCGCCGATACCCTCACGTGCCGTCTCCGACCGTCCGTCGCGGCAGGCAGGCCAGACCTGTTCGTCGACGGCCGGCTCGTTACCGGAGCGCTCTCCCTCGCCGAGTCCCCGATCCGCGAGGGCACTGTGATCAGCCTCGACTCACCAGCGGGCTGGCTGACAGGGGAACCGCCCGGCCTGATCGAGGTCCGGGTGATCGGCGGACCGGGCGCGGGTGTGGTTCACCGGCTCGGGCCAGGTGAGTTCGCCGTTGGTTGCGGGGCTGCCTGTGCCATCCGGCTGGACGATCCCGGCCTCGCGGCCGAGGCGATGACAATCACGGTGATGGCGGACGGCTCGTGTCGCCTCATCCCCGCGGCCACCCATCCTGATCAACAGCCTGCCGCCGTGCTCGTCAACCGCGAACCGCTACAGGCCCCGATCGATCTCCCAGCCGGCGCCCAGATCGCGATCGGGTCCGTCCTGCTGGAGATGGGCACGCCGAGCCAGGCTGATGCCGCGCTCAAGCCGTCCGACGACGGGATGGCCCTCGATTTCAACCGGCCGCCCCGGTTGCTCCCGCCGCTGCGCCGGACGCGCTACAAGCTGCCCAGCGAGCCCTCGGAACCGGAACGGCGCCCGATGCCGATCCTCATGGCGCTCATGCCGCTGGGCGCGGGCGTCGCGATGGCCCTCCTGTTCCGACAGTATTACTTTCTGCTAATGGCCGTCATCGGCCCAGTAGGAATGATCGGGATGCACGTCTCCAGCGACCGGCACGGCAGGCGCAGCTACCGTAAACAACTGGCCGACTACCATGACAGGCGGGAAGAGGTCGAAACCGACGCGCGCCAAGCGCTGGTCAGCGAACGCTCAGCCCGGCGCGCCGACTTTCCCGATCCGGCGACCGTCCTGCTCACCGCTGTCGGGCCGCGTGGACGCCTGTGGGAACGCCGCCGGGACAATCCCGACTACCTGTGCCTGCGGCTGGGCACCGCCGACCTGCCCAGCGAGGTCGTGATGGAGGACCCGGCCGCTCCGGAACACAGACGCGAGATCACCTGGACGGCGCCGGACGTCCCGGTGACGGTAGCTCTGCCCGAGCGGGGAGTGCTGGGCATCGCCGGCCGCGGCGACCTGCCCCGGGTGCTCGCCTGCTGGCTGATCGCCCAGGCCGCGACCCTGCACAGCCCACGCGACCTGGCGATCTACATTCTCACCGACAGCTCCGGTGAATCCGCTTGGCAGTGGGTGCGCTGGCTTCCGCACTGCCGTCCGAGCGAAGGCCAGAACACCACCGTCCTGCTCGGGAGCGACGACGAGTCGCGGGCCCGGCGCATCGGCGAGCTGATCAATCAGGTGGCGGCGCGGGCGGCCACCCGGGCGAACTCGACCGGCATGAACCCGCTCGGCGACAGCCCGGACGTACTGGTCGTCATGGACGGCGCGCGCCGGCTGCGGTCCGCGCCCGGAATGATCTCAATCCTGCGGGACGGACCCGCGCTGGGCATCCACTCGATCTGCCTGGACCACGACACCCGGTACCTGCCGGAGGAGTGTCAGGCCGTGGCCGAGGAAACCCGCACCGGGCTGTGCCTGGTGGAGATGCATACCGAGATCGTCCGTGACGTCCGCCCGGATCTCGTCTCGACCGCGCTGCCCGCCGATCCCCACGCCGTGGTGACGGCTGGCAGGGCCGCGGCCTGGTGTGCACGGCTCGCCCGCGCCCTGGCACCGGTCCGCGATGTCGGCGGGGACGACGAGGCGACCATCCCGAGCGCAGCCCGGCTCCTGGACGTGATCGGCCTGGAGCCACCAACCGCGGCCACGGTGGCCGCTCGCTGGCTTGTCTGCCCGCGTAGCACCACCTTCCCAGTGGGCCTCTCGTTCGACGGCCCGTTCGCGCTGGACCTCCGCCGGGACGGCCCGCACGGGCTGATCGCCGGCACCACCGGATCCGGCAAGTCCGAGTTGTTGCAGTCGATCGTTGCGTCGCTCGCCGTCGTGAACCGGCCGGATGAAATGACGTTCGTACTCATCGACTACAAGGGCGGCAGCGCCTTCGCCGACTGTGTCCGGCTGCCGCACACGGTCGGCATGGTCACCGACCTCGACACCCACCTGGTGACCCGAGCGCTGGAGTCGCTGTCGGCCGAGCTCCGCCGGCGTGAACGCATCCTGGCCGACGCGGGGGCGAAGGACATCGAAGACTACGCCCTGCTGGCCACCACGGGGACGCGGCGCACACCGGCCAGCCCGCCGTCAACACCGTTGCCCCGCCTGTTACTCGTGATCGACGAATTCGCCTCGCTCGCCCGTGAACTGCCCGCCTTCGTTACCGGCCTGGTCAACATCGCGCAGCGTGGCCGTTCGCTCGGTATCCACCTCCTGCTCGCGACGCAGCGTCCCGGCGGGGTGGTGTCGCCCGAGATCCGCGCGAACACGAACCTGCGGATAGCATTGCGCGTCACCGACGCCTCGGAGAGCTCCGACGTCATCAACGCGCCGGACGCCGCGCGCATCTCACCGTCCGCCCCCGGCCGTGCCTACGTCCGGCTGGCGCACGCGTCACTCGTCCCGTTCCAGGCCGGCCGGATCGGTGGTCGCCGGCCGGCCGCTGCCAGTGCCGCTGCCAGTGCCAGTGCCGCTGTCGGTGCCGCTGCCGGTGCCGGTGCCGCCGGTGTTCGTGGAAGCATCGCCACGCTCGGTGCCGGGCCGCGAAAAGATGATCTAGAACAGCCCTGGGTGACTGAGCTGACCTGGCCCGCGTTGGGCCAGCCCCCACCAGCACCACCACGGCTACGAACATCCAGCAACGAAATCACCGATCTCAAGGTGCTCGTCGAAGCGATCCGGGAAGCCGCCACCACCTTGCGCGTCGCACCCCAGCACAGTCCGTGGCTACCGCCGCTGCCCGAGCGGCTCACCCTGGCAACGCTGCTGGAATCCGTCTCCGTGCGCTCGAACGCGCTGCCGGCCGTCCCGATTGGCCTGTCGGACCACTGTGACCGCCAGGCTCAGCTCCCCTACACACTCGATATCGAAAACGGGGGCCACCTGCTCTTCGCCGGTTCACCACGGTCGGGACGATCGACAGCCCTGCGTACTCTGGCCGGATCAATAGCCACAACCATATCCTCCGCCGATGTCCATCTCTACGCGCTGGACTGCGGTAACAGCGCCCTTGCGCCCCTGGCCTCGTTACCGCACACCGGAGCCGTAGTCAGCAGGGACGCTCCCGAGCGGGTTCAACAGCTACTCACCCGGATCATCACCGAGATCGTCGAACGGCAGGAGATCTTTGCCGCACGCGGGTACGCCGACCTCGCCGAACAGCGATCTACCGACCATGACCACCCACTGCCCTACCTGATCCTGCTGATCGACCGTTTCGAAGGCTTTCTGGCCTCCTTCGAGGAGGTCGATGGCGGAGCGCTCGTCGACATGCTGACCCGGCTGCTGCGCGAAGGACCATCGGTGGGTCTGCGCATCGTCATGACCGGCGATCGACGCAGCGCGTCCGGTCGATTCAGCACAGCGATCGAGAATCGGTTCGTGCTGCGGATGGCGGACCGATCCGACTACGCCATGATGGGTCTTGCCGCGGGCGCGGTGCCCGACGTGCTACCACCGGGCCGTGGATTTCAGGTCGAAACCTCGGTGGAGACCCAGCTCGCGCTGCTCGCCGAGGATCCGTCCGGCCGCGCCCAGGTCGCGGCGCTGCACGAGCTGGGCGCGGCCGCGGCTGTCCGTGACGGAGTGCCACCGGGGCCGGCTACCGGCGCCCGCACGGACTACCGGCGGCCGTTTCGTATCGACGTGCTGCCGGGACGTATCACCGTTACCGAGACCCAGGCGCTGCATCTGGGACGACGCTCACGGCCCACGGCCAACGAGACCGGGCAATCCGTCGCGCTCGTCGCGCTCGTCGGTGCGGGCGGCAATGAGCTCGCCCCCATCGAGATCGATCTCGCTACTGACGGACCTGGTTTCGTTGTCGCCGGCCCCGCGCGCTCCGGCCGGAGCACCGCGCTGCTGACCATGGCGAAGTCGCTGCTGGCAGGCGATTCCCAGCTGCTTGTGGTGACCCCTCGGCGCTCACCGCTGGCGGCGCTCGCGAGCCATCCACAGGTGATCGATGTCCTTGGCGCGGCGGCGAATGCCGCCGACATCGATGCCGCCTGTGCCTCGGCCATGACGCCGAACAGCCTGGTCATCGTCATGGACGACGCGGAGCTGCTGGCGAACGCGCCGCTGGCTGACCGCATGAGTGAGTTCCTCAGAACCGCCCGCGACGCCGGTCACGCGTTCATCGCGGCCGGAACGACCGAGGATCTGACCAACCAGTACCGCGGGTTCATGGTGGATGCCCGTCGGTCACGATGTGGGATCATTCTCGCGCCGAGCCTCCCCAGTGAAGGGGACCTGTTCGGCGTGCGGCTGTCCCGCGGCAGTTTCGGCACCATGCCTGTCGGCCGCGGACTGTTCGTGCGACGGGGCAGGACGACGCCTGTCCAGATCGCTTTCTCCGCAACTGGGTAACATCCGCTGGCAGGCCACGCCGACAGGCGAACCCGGAAGGTGCGGCGATGACGACGGGCCGGCTCCAACGGCGCCTTGATCTGGGTGACGCGCTGGTCATCGGCCTCGGCTCGATGATCGGTGCGGGTGTGTTCGCAGCCTTCGGACCGGCGGCGGAAGCCGCGGGGGCCGGCCTCCTCATCGCCCTCGCGGTCGCCGCGGTGATTGCCTACTGCAACGCCACGTCGTCCGCGCAGCTGGCAGCCCGATATCCCGAGTCCGGTGGCACCTACGTGTACGGGCGACGCCGTCTCGGCGCCGTATGGGGCTATCTCGCCGGTTGGGGATTCGTGGCCGGCAAGACCGCGAGCTGCGCCGCCATGGCCCTGACCGTGGGGGCCTACGCCTGGCCCCAACATCCCCGTCTGGTCGCGGCTGCCGCCGCGGCTCTGCTGAGCGCGGTCAACTACTTCGGGGTGACCAAGACCGCCCGGCTGACCCGGTTGCTCATCACGCTGACCCTGATCGTGCTGGCCCTCGTGGTGATCGCCTGCCTGGCCGGCGGCACCGCCGACGCCGAACGGCTGAGCCCGATCTGGCCCGGGAGCGGGCCAGGTGCGGTCCGCGGCGTACTGCAGGCGGCGGCGCTGCTGTTCTTCGCGTTCGCCGGCTACGCCCGGATCGCCACCTTGGGCGAGGAGGTCCGTGACCCAGCGCGGACGATCCCGAAGGCAGTTTCCGCCGCACTCGGGCTTACCGTCGGTGTCTACTTCCTTGTCGGGCTGTCCGCGCTGCTGGCCATCGGCCCTGACCGGCTGGCGTCCGCCGTTGACCCACTCGCCGTCGCAGTCAGTGCGGGCAGCCTCCATGCGCTGACTCCCGCGGTTCGTGTGGGCGGGGTGGTGGCGAGCCTCGGCGTGCTGCTGTCGCTGCTTGCCGGGGTCGGACGCACCACCCTCGCGATGGCCCGCGAAAGGGATCTCCCCGGCTGGCTTGCCGCGGTGCATCCACGCCATGGCGTTCCACACCGGGCGGAACTGCTACTCGGTGGCATTGTCATCGTCATCGTCACCGTGATAGACGTTCGGAACGCAATCGGATTCTCCAGTTTCGCGGTCCTCGTCTACTACGCGATCGCCAACGCCAGCGCCTTCACCCTGGACGGTCCGCAACGCCGCTGGCTACGGCCGGTCACGCTGGTCGGTGGCGCTGGTTGTCTCGTCCTCGCGTTCACCCTGCCGGCTACCAGCGTCATCACCGGTCTGGGCGTTCTCACCGCCGGTGTTGTGCTTCGAGCCGTGTGTAGATCACATCCCTGAGTTCGACCGCCCGGCCTCGACCGCCTGAGTTCGATCGCCTGGCCAGTCAGGCGGCCGAGGCCAGGCGATCAGGGATGTGCGGCACGCTCCACGTTGCTGGGGCCGAACTGAAAAGTCGCGGTCAGCGCGTCGAACAGATCGTGCAATGCGTCCACGAGCACTACGTTCGGGCTGGAGCAGGCGATCAGGACGACTGTGTCCGACCGTGGGAGTGGGACAAAGGTCTGCATCGCCGTCGTCCTGATCCAGCCCGCCCGATCAGGCAGCGTGATGTCCTCGACGCCATAGGCGCGGACGGCCCGCCCGACCCGGGGAAGATCCACAAGTGTCACCATCGTCCACGTGTCGTCCAGCGATCGGGCGACCTTCTCCGACAGCGTGGCCAGAATGGCGTCCGGAGCGACGCCGTTCGTCTGGTCTCCATCCGTCCAGCCCCCTTCGGGAGCAGGGAGCAACGAAACTGTCACACTGGCGGACAGGATCGTCCCCTCCACCGGCTCGGCCATGACCCCGCAGAACAGTGCACCACCAGCAGCGGCGTCGCTGGCGGCGTTGCGCAGCATGCGCGAGATCGCCGAGCGGTTCTCGGCGAGTTCGGGAACAGCACGTGTACGCGCACGAACCAGCGCGTCGATGGATGCCCGGCGGGTCACCGGATTCAGGTCGACCTCAAACCAGCTGTCGGGAACCGCGATCGAGAATTCGGTGCTTGCCAGCCCGCCGGCCACAGGGTCGCCGCTCAGCTCTCCCTCACCCCTTCATCCGTAGGGTGGGGCGCCCTGATCGGATCCGCCGTCAGATCCGCCGTCAGATCGGCATCGACCTGGCGCAGTACCCGAGCGGACTCCGAGGCCATCGTCGCCAGCTTGTTCGCGTTTTCATCGATCTTCCTGCGCCCATCGCTCCAGTCATGTTCGAAATCGTCGAGGGCGCTCTCGATTTCGGCTGAACCCAACTGGCCGTGGTAATATTCGAGCGTTGATCGAGTTGCGTTCATCGTCGATCGGATAGACGCGAGATTGCTCGCGAGGGCATCCAGACCCGAAAGATCGACTGACACGCGGTCAGCAGTCATTGAAATCCACCTCCGTTGTGTACCCACCACTGCACGCGGATCGTCATAACCGGTGACCGAGGCGGCGCCCGGCACAGCTGGCACCCCGCCGAACGGCAACCGCGGATAGGATGATCAGCCTCCTAACCTTGCCCACGCAGCGAGTTCGCGAGCTGGGTATCGGCCGCGCGGAAGGCCTCCGCGGCCCTCTTGAGGTACTCGGCCATTCCGTCCAGGCCGACCAACGTGTTGGTGACACCGGTGTTGAACGTGTCGTAGGAGCCCTGGAACTGCACACTCGACTGGTCGGTGACGTAGCCGCTGGCGACCAGGCCGTCGACCGTGCGTTTCAAGGCGTTCAGGTGCGCCTCGATGTCGGCCTTGCCGTTACGGAGCCGGGTGCTCGCGTCGTCCATTTCGGTGTAGGTGACGTTGAGATTGGGCATCGCCTCTGGCCTCTCTCGGAAAGATGGGCAGCTGCTGGCGAAGCGGGCGGGATGCGGGATGCGGGATGCGCCATCACGCGGAGGCAGGTCGCTTGGTGATCATCAAGCTGCGATCATCGGCTTATAAATACTATAAGTAATCTATTAGATACATAACGTACTGTATCCACACACCGGCAGGCCTACTCCGCAACAGCTTCGCCGCGTCGAGCATCTCACGAACTTCGCCCGTTTTGGTATAGTTATAGACGTTTTTGTCCAAATCTACTGTTTTGCGCCGCCCGCCAACATCCCCCGAAGAGGCCTGATAGCCACTCCGCTAATAGATCAACATGTCGGTCGGCGACAATCGGATCGCCCAGCGAGATCCGCATGCCGGCAGCCCGACCCGAGCCGCACCTGCCAGGCCAGGCAAAAGATCTACAAAAATGACTTTCGGTAATAGTTAAACCATATAAAGTGATGGCGTTTATCCACAGCCCAGACCAGACCCTGGGCTGCCTGATCGCGGGGGAAGACCATGAACAGCGTGACACCGTCCCGCCGCGACCACGCCGGAACATCCGGCCGCCGGCACGCGAGGCTGACCGCACGGGCCGCTTCCCCGCCCGTCCCGCGGCGAGCGCGGTTGCGCGCGGCCAGGGCCTTCGCGCTCCTCGCCACAATCATCGTCGGCGTGCCAGCCATGCTGGTGCTGCTGGTCGGTCCACCGATTCCCATGGCCTGGGCGCCAGCCTGGGCACCGGCGCGCACAGTCGACCCAGCGAGCCTGCTGGCGATCCTGGCGGACGTGGTGTGGCTGGCCTGGGTGCACTTCGTCATCTGCGTGATCGCCGAGTGGTGGTCCGGACACCGGGGCTCGGCGCTGCCGCCGCGGATCCCCTTGGGCGGCAGCTCGCAGACGCTGGCGCACCGTCTCGTCGCCGCCACCCTGCTGTTCTCCGGCACAGCTATCCTCCTCACACCCGGCACGAACGAGCCCAGGCCGCGTCCCGCCATCACGGCGTCGGCTGTCCGGCCCCCTGCCGATGACGCGGCATCCCTCGGCTCTTCCCGTGGTTCCCCGGGGGTTTCGCCAGGTGGTG
>NZ_CAKJTR010000107.1:11641-17540 GCF_917627355.1 Protofrankia sp. Cj3
CGACCGGTGAAAGCCAGCCCGAAGGCTCCGGTACCGCAGTGGCCGCGAAGGTCGATACCGGGGTCATGGCTGCCGCGGGTGTTATCACGCCCTTACGGGGGATCGCCGGTTCCGCGCTGCTGGCCGCGGGAGTGGTGGTGGCGCTTGCCGAACGGCGGCCACGGAGGAACGCGGATGATGCGGTCGATGACTTCGAAACCATGCTCCGCCTCGCCGCCGATGTCGGGGCGGCCCGATTTGTCGACCAGGCGCTGCGGGTGCTTTCCGCGGAGCTGACCCAGGCCGGTCGTGCCCTGCCCCCGGTGTATGCGGCGACTCTCAGCGATTCCGCGCTGCTGCTTCACATCGCGCCAGCCGAACCTGAAGGGCCGCCGCCGCCATGGCGAGTTGGCGAGATACCGGGACACTGGCTCATCGATCGGCTCGCCGACACGCCCGACGGCCTGCCCGCGGGTGTTGTCGCAGGGATTCCGGCGAGCACGCCCGCACCCTATCCGGGCCTTGCCACGGTTGGCACGGACGACCATGGCGCCCAGATTCTCGTGGACATCGAAGGCGCCCCAGGGATCATCAGCCTGGTCGGGGATGCCGCCGTGGCTCGTGAAGCAGTTGTGTCCATCGCGGTGGAACTTGCCACGAACCTCTGGTCGGATGACCTCCGCGTCTACATGATTGGCTTTCCGGACCTCACCGCGCCGATCGTCCCGGACAGGCTGCGCACCAGTAGCAGCCTCGACGAGGTTCTGGGTGAACTGTCCGATCGCGGCTCACGGCACGGTGGCGCGGCCGGCGGCACGAGGGATCCGGCCGGCAGCGGGCGGGAGCACAGCGGTCATGGAAACGATGTGAACAGCACCTTCGACGCGGCGCTGCGAGGCCGGCAAGCAGCGCGGACCCAGGCGCTGTGGGCGCCGGACCTGCTGGTGCTGCCCGAGCCTCCGTCCGGCGACGATGTCGCGCGGCTGTCGGTTCTCGCCGCTGGACGCACCCAGGGCATCGGGGTAATCACGGTAGGCGACACTGCCGCGGCCCGCTGGCGCTTCACGGTAGACGCCGAGCGCAGGCTCTCCTTGGGTGTCCTCGGGCTGGACGTCAACGCCTTGACGTTGTCAGCGCCCGAATACGCGGCCATCCTGGCGATGTTCAGCCAGCCTGACGCGGGTTCAACGTCCGGGGACACGCGCGGCCCCGAGCCACGCGCGCTGCCGGCGGCTCCGAGCCGCGCGGAAGCCACGGACCGTACCCAGCCGCGCATCGCCATAACGGACATGCCATGGGCGGCTCTTCCAAACGCCGAAATAGTCCGGTCTGTGGACGGGGGTTCATCAGCCGCCGCGTCGGCGCCCGGCCCAGAGCTGACACCGACACCGGCACCGGCACCCGTCCCGTGGGTACCGGAAATTCCGCGGTGGATGCGCCCCCTCGGCTCCGGCGCGCGGAGGCCATCCCCTGGCGCGCCCGACAGTCAGAGAGATACGCCGATCCCGAGCATCCCGCCGATACCGCCTCCGCCCCCACCGGCAACCCGCCCCCACCGGCAACCACGCCGCCACCGACCCCACCGCCCAGGCCCCCGTCACCTCCAGGGGAACGGGCCATGGTGCTCAATCCGCCATATCCCCTCGATACCGGTGCAGGCAGGGAAGCCGGGGAAAGCGGGACAGCCTCGGGGTCCGCAGGGTCCCGAACGATCCCGGCCACGGGCCTGCCGGCGCTCCCGCCGCCTCGGTCCTTTCCGGTCCAGGCTGCGCCCGCCCAATCCGCTGGAACTCCGCAGACAGCGCTGGCACAGGTGTCCATGCGGGAGGCCGTGGCCCGACGGCCGCCGCCTGTTCTTCCCCCAGGTGAGAAGCGACCGGATGACACACGCAGCCAGGCGCCGCATCCGGCGCCAGCAGCGCCAGCAGCGCGGCTGCCTCAGGCACGGCGCCCCCATCTGCTTCCACCGGGCGAGCT
Source organism: Protofrankia sp. Cj3 (assembly GCF_917627355.1). Lineage (NCBI taxonomy): Bacteria > Bacillati > Actinomycetota > Actinomycetes > Frankiales > Frankiaceae > Protofrankia > Protofrankia sp. Cj3. Next base: position 13,598 of record NZ_CAKJTR010000107.1, read on the forward strand.
TCCAGGCATCCCGGATGCATCAGGTGAGGAGGAACTCCCACGCAAAAAAACCCACGATCACACGGCCCTCGGCGCAAGCGTCGAACCGCCCGCTCTCCGGCCGCGCCAGGAAAGTAATGATCAAAAAACCTCCGACCCAGGTAATAAACCACGCACAGGCAGCGCCTCCGGAAATGACACGCTGCCCCGGCCCGAGCCGCCCGCCAGCCCGCCTTCGCCCCTGCCTGACCTGCATACATCCGCCTCGGCCGCACTGGTTCTTCGACCAGAAACACCCCTGTTTGTGACGGTGGACCTCTACCGCCCGAGCGAAGCCGAGATCCGTGTTCTGGGGACCGTCACCGTCGACGCTCCCGGTCCGCTGGAGCCCGATCGCAGGGACCTGCTGACCGAACTGGTGATCTATCTCGCCCTGCATCGCGACGGCACAGCCATCCATGACCTCAGTACGACGCTCTGGCCGCACGGCGTACCTGACGACGTGGTGACGGCGGCTCTCGACCACGCCCGCGCCTGGCTTGGGCCAGACAGCGGCGGCAGCCCGCGCATCACCGCCAGCGCCGACGGATCCTGGCGGCTCGCGGACGACCTCCGGTGCGACTGGGACCTGTTCGTTGCCTACGCCCGTCGCTCCAAGCAGCCGGACACCGATGCCGAAGAGAATCTCAACAATGCATTACGGCTGGTCACCGGTCCTTTGTGGACGAATCTGCCGGATCAGCGCTACCGCTGGCTGACCTCGAGCGCCATTAGGACTGCGACCACGACCGCGGTTGTGGACGTGGCCCACCGACTTGCCATGCTCACGCTCGGCTATGGAGATACCCTGACCGCCGTCGCGGCATGCCGGACCGGCCTGCGCGCTGTGCCGACCGCCGAAGTCCTCTGGCAAGACCTGTTACGTACAGTGGCGGCCCGACGCGACCGCAAAGCGCTCGAAGCCGTGATCGGTGAAATGTACCGCGTGATCGCGCCACCGCGAAGCGGCCTGAAGATTCAGGCTGAGACAGGGGAGCTGATACGGGAGCTCCTGTCGGGCCTCCGCCACCGATAGCCGGAGCACCAGCCGATAGTCGGAGTAGCCGATAGCCGGAGTACCAGCCGCGGGTCCACCGGGCACAAGCGCCAAGGCCGCGAGAAGGGTTCGATTCACGGCCGGTCAGCCATACGGCCTGTTGGCCCGGTATGGCGGGGGCACGGAAGACGACGGCGGTTGCCACGGTCCGGGCATCGGCAGCAGCGGGCCGCCGACGCGAGCCCCGAACAGCGCAAGCACCGCGATCGTCCCGAAAGCGGCGACGTGGACATCCGGCAGGTCCAGGTTGGTGCCGCCAAGAGGGACAAAAAAGCGCGCCGGCAGAAACAGCGGCACCTTCACCCGCAGGAGCGCCACCGCGGCTGTGACCCTTGCCGCGAAGAGAAAGAAACGGTCCAACCGGCGATCGCACAGTAAACCCAGCGCTACCAGCCCAATGGCCACGGCAAAACTGTCCGCCATGTAAATCCTAAGTTCCGGCTGGAACATCTCGAGCGCACAGACGCCGGCAGCTGTCGCCGTGATGAGAAATGCCGGGCCTCCGGACGGCGCCAGCAGACTGGCAAGAAGCAGCAGCCCCCCGACAACAGATGCCCCGATCAGGCTGCTTTGCTCGGGAAGGAGGTAGGATTTCCAAAGGGGATAGGCCCGGGTGAACATGACGACGCCCAGCCCGACTGACAACAGGACAAGGGCTGTCCAGCGCCCCGAACTCCAACCAGCGGTCCAGCCTCGCCAGGAAAAAACGGTGATCATAGCCACCGCGGCACCCAGCACAATCATCCACCAACCCACATGGGCTGGCTGATGAATGACCTCATGGGTCCAACCGAGTTCTGCCAGCGACATCACTGACAGGCCGACGACACAGCCGCCCGCGAAGTCACGCCAACTACCCCATCGGTTTCCGGCCACAAGACCGATGATTGATACCGGCAACGCCAGAAACGCGATCCCAAATTCGCCAAAAACATCCCACAAATCACCGTTCCGGTAGAGCGCCGGTACCCGCAGCGCCGCGGGAATCAGCGCAAGGAGCGCTGCCACCAGCAGGACGGCCAGAATCGGCATTGACATCGGCACGGAACGACCGAACCAGCCCTGTTGGGGCGGGCCCGGGGGGGCAAGCATGCGACGCAGGTCGATCGCGGCCGGTGGTGCCGCCCCTGCCTGCGCATCCGCATCTGCCTCCGCCGCGGCCGGTGGTGCTGGCTGCGGCGTCAGCAGTTCCTCGCGGGCTGGCCGCTGCCAGCCGTCCGGCGGGGGCGTCCCAGGCGAAGAGCCGGGATAGCCGCCCACGCCTGGTGGCGGCGGGGTCTGCCAGCCTGGCCACGGGGCTTCCCGGCGGGTCGCTGGGGGCTGCCCGTACTGGCGTGCCGGCGGCGGGACGTCCGCGCCACGGACGAGACGCGTCGCGATCTGCTCCGATTCGGTGATTCCGTGTATCTGCCGACCGGTGAGACCGGCCACCACGGCAGCGGCGGTGAGGCGCTCGGCAGGCGCTTTGGCCAGCGCCCTGGCGATCACCGAGGCGAACGGATCAGGAATGCCATCAAGATCGGGGGGACCGCCGAGCACCCTGGCCATCGACGCGGTCGGCGTCTCAGCGGCAAAGGGATGCCGGCCAGTCGCGGCGAACGCGACGCAGGTGCCCCAGGCGAAGATGTCGGCAGCGGGTCCGGCGCGTTCGCCGGATAGCTGCTCAGGTGACATCCAGGCGACAGTTCCGATACTGAAACCAGTTTTCGTGTTCACGGTGGCATCGGACAACCGGGCAATACCGAAGTCGATGACCTTCGGCCCGTCCCACGCCATAATGATGTTCCCGGGTTTGAGGTCACGGTGCACCACACCGGCGCCATGGATGACGACCAAAGCCTCCGCAAGGCCGACGGCGAGACTCATCAGCGCGGTGCCGTCCAGGCGACCACGCCGACGCACGGCGTCCGCCAGGCTCACACCGTCCACATAGGCGGTTGCCATCCACGGCCGGGGAGCGTCGACGTCCGCGTCAAGCACCTCAGCGACGAAGGTGCCACGCACCCGCCGGGCAGCCGTGACCTCCTGCCGAAAACGCGCGCGGAACTCGGGATCCGCGGCAACGTTGCGGTGCGGGAACTTGATTGCCACCGGCGTGTCGTCCGGGGCAAAACCCTGGTAGACGACCCCCATACCGCCTTCACCAAGCCGGCCATGCAGGCGGTACGGCCCAACCGAGCGCGGATCGTCAGCAGCCAGCGGCGCGAGCATTCGATCCCCTCTCGCCGACCCTGATCACCTACGGAGATTACCCGACTGCACAGACCCCACCCGCATCCTGGTCATGCATCCGTCACATACCCCATCAATAGTCGCGAACTCATCGCACGATCAAATGATCGCATGATCCAGACATCCACAACCAGTCAGACAGCGTGGACGCGAAGATGCCCCGACTGTGACCGTCATGGCCAAGGCAATCACAACGAGCAACGCGGCCTGCGGGCCCGCCAACGCCGCGAGACCTCCGACGAGAGGCGGACCCAGAAGCCAGCCTACAGAGCCGAGGCCGATGCCCGCGGCGAGCGAGATTCCCGCGGCCCTTCCACGGGTAAAAGACGCTCCAGCCCACCGCATCCTCTCGGGCAGAGGCTCGACAGGCAGATCAGACACAGCGGCACCAGCTGGCGGCCATGACATCAATGATCAATAATGACCGACCAGCGAGCCGCGACCAGCGAGCCGCGCCGACCAGCACCACACTGATGCCCGCTCGGAGATCATCCGCTGGTGTTGTAGTCTTGCCCAGTCGGTCCGCTATGGTGGTCCGACAGGCGCTCGTAGCTCAACGGATAGAGCACTTGACTACGGATCAAGAGGTTGGGGGTTCGAGTCCCTCCGAGCGCGCGCCGGTTGAGGCAGGTCAGA
>NZ_CAKJTR010000107.1:17903-18475 GCF_917627355.1 Protofrankia sp. Cj3
TCAGGTCGTGAACACGTGTTCGATGGACGCCCGCGTCCGCACAAACCCTGTCCCACCAGCGGTTAACGTTCCGCGGCTGGATCCCCCGACCCGTAGACGTAGTGAACACCAGCCCGTCGTCATGCCAGACCGGCGCCGCCGCTCTCGCCGCATCCTGCCGTGCCTTGTGCTCACGCAGCACGACCACGACCATCTCCGGCAGCGCGAGAGTCGCCTTCGACCCCCTGGTCTTCAACTGCTCATCTTCCACCAGCTCCCAGTGCCTGCGGCCCGTGTCCGGATCCACCCCGACCAGCCGCCGCCGCTGCTTACGCCGGATTTCGACCGTGCCCGCGTCCAGATCGATCACATCCCAGCGCAGCCCGAGCGCCTCCCCCTTGCGCAGCCCCAGCGCCAGCATGACCATCCACAGCCCGGCGAGCCGATCGACCAGCGCCACCGCCAGCACCCGGCCCGCGTCCACCTCGCCCAGCGCCCGCACCGGCGCATCATCCTTACGCGGCGCCTGGACCAGCTCCGCGACGTTCCGCACCAACAATTCCTCACGGACCGCGTCCTTCAACGCCAGCCGC
>NZ_CAKJTR010000108.1:0-7524 GCF_917627355.1 Protofrankia sp. Cj3
CGATAGTACCGGCCGAACGTCACCTGCCCGACGAGGCGCAGTTCGTCGGCTTCTCGATGTGCACCACGGGGCATCAGGGTCTGTGCCTGGCCCGGGATACCGGGGATCCGGTCGGTGGCCTGCACGGCTTCCGGTACCGAATACGGCTCCAGCACACCGGTCAGCCTTTCCAGGTTCAGCCGGGCCGGCTTCGCCACCTCTACCGGAACCTGAACGCCACTGACAGTGGCCTGTAGCGCCCGAAGCGCATCGGCCAGCTGGCCGAATTCGGACGCCTCGTCGGATATGAACCGACCGGCCCTCCAGATATCCACCACCTAATTATTGTCATTACTGGACGGAGAGACGCACCTCCCAGGCACCAGCACGGAGCACGACTTCCGCGAGTACAGCAGACCCGCCCGGCGGGCTCAGGCACGTATGAACTCCTGCTTGTACCCGATGCCGGCCAGCGTGAGCCTGCCCGCCGAGCAGGTGAAGATATCCGTCTCATCTACGGCCGGGATGGTCTGTCTACCCAGATACGTGTGATTGACGCTGGCGTCGACGACATCGGACCCACTCACCATGCTGTATTTGACGGTGGTACCACTGACGGAGAAGCGGAAGGTCGCCCGACCGACTTCGGTGATCGAGTAGAAATTTCCGTCCGTAGATCCATAGCCAGTAAATGTTACGTTATCAACATCACTCCCACTTCCGTCTTCGTTGAACTGAATGACAAACGTGGAGGTGTCGCTCGCCTTCATGTCAACCGTACCGGGAGTGTCCAGGACAAATTGTGACGCGTTTAGCGTATGGGCCCACCTGGAGAGCTGCCAGGTTCCGATCAGGCAATTCCGGCCGTCCATCGGCCTGCCCTTCTTTGCGGGATCGGCCGCATCTGCACCGGCCGACGCCGACGTGTCGGGTGTGTCTGGCGCGGTGGACACCACCGGCGCGGCTGTCGCGACGGGCGCGGCTGCCGATCTACTTTCCTGCCACTGCAGAACCCCGAAGATCGCACCAGTCAGGACACTAACGACGCCAATTACCGCTTCGACTCTGTGCCAACGCCCCTCACCTGGCACCCCCGCCCTTGCACCCGACATTCAAGCCTCCAGATCCAGGTTCCCGAGTAGCATCGCGTACTCCTCGGTTTTCGGGCACGGTGAGTCACCTCCGCCCTGAGCCCGGTGGAGCGGTACCGACCGACCGCTATCGTCCATGGCCACACAGGTGAACTCCAGCTTCAGGACCACTCAAAGCCAGGCGTCCAGTTACTCAACTTTCATCGCCACGGCGGGCCGGTCCGCCACCGAGGCCCGGAGCAGCTGCTCGGCTGCAGCGGATCGTGGTGGCACCGACCCTGGCGGGCTGGGGCCTGATCCGCTGCCCAATGCTCGGTCTGGCGGGCCTGAAGCAGTTCGTACAGTTTCATCAGACCGGCGAGTTCAACCCGCCTGGAGATGTTCAGTATCAGGTAGATCTCGCGGAGGTGGTTACCCACGGTCCGTTTCGTGATGAACAGCTCCTTGCCTATCCCCGGGTCGCTCAGGCCTTCGGCGGCGAGGCTAGCGACCTTTCGTCGCTGATCGCTGAGTTTTGGAATCGGAATCCGAGGCGAGGGTGACCATGGCTGGTCACATTTGGACAGGAGGTCGGCGAGGTATCCGGCAAGTGCGCCGACTCCGATGGCATCTTTCGGACGGGGTACCTGGAAGGCCTGTGCCGCAGTTTCCGCCGCATAATGCCACAGACCGAGGTCCGCGTAGCTGCCCGCACTCACCCGCAGTCCGGCCTGATCGGCAGCGAGCAGTGCCTCGGCGTGCCGCCGCACGAGACCGGGCAGGCGACCGTTCACCATCGATTCGAGTTGCTTCAGCCGCTGGACGTCCGAGGGGCCGATGAGCCCGTATCTGAGCAGGGCGAACAAGGCATGTGTTTCCAGACCGTGGAATCCATCGTCGCGTAGGCGGTCCGCCAGGTGTCGCAGGGTGGACTCGGCCGTTTCGAAATGTCCCTCGCTTGCGGCGACCTGGGCGCGGGAAAGCTCGATCCACGGATACATGAGAGTCATCGTCCGGGCGTGCCGCTGGTCGGCTTCCTTGAGTAGTTGCGCTGCCTCCGGGAGGCGCCCCAGAAGCGCGGCGCAGTGCGCCTGTTCCGCGAGGAGCGCGGAAAGTAGCGTCTGCCCGCCCCGCTCCGCCAGCGTGAGGGCCTCCAGGGTGGTGGCCTGCGCCGATTCGAAGCGGCCGGTCAGTCGCTGACGCATCGCCTCCGCGAGGCCTTCCTGCGCTTCGAAGAGTGGGAAGTCCTCGGCGGGGTCCCTGTCTGCGTCGCGCAGCAGAATGCTAGCGGTCGCGGCCGTGACGCTCCACCGGGCGAGGGTGGCGACTGCCCGCAGGTAGGGCAGGCCGGGTAGATGGTCCGGAAGATGGCTCTCGAAGGCGCGCAGCTCGTCGAGTAGGAGCTCGCCGCCACAGTGGTACGCGGCGAGGACAAGGCGATGCCCTTCGGCGAACAATCGTCCGCCGGTCCAGCTCTTCTCCATTTCCGGAATCTCGGCCAGGCGCTGGTAAGCGGAGCGGAAATCGCCGCGCCAGGCGAGCTGGCATATTGACACAGCCCGGAGCAGGGTCGCGCCGGGGCCACCAAGGGATTCCGCGGCACACCACAGGCGCTCAGCCGCGGTCGGGTCGTTCAGCATGCCGAACTCGATCATTCCCCGCGCTATGGACCAGCGGATCCGCTGCTCGTCGGTCTTCAGCGCGGGCTCGGCGGAGTTCAGGAGTTCGATCGCTTGTTCCGGCTCGCCGGTAAAACCGAGGATCGACGCGCGTAGATCGACGGCGTCGAAGCCGCCGCCGGCGGCCAGTGCGGCCCTGGCGAGTTCCCCGGCCAGCGACAGATCGAAACGGGCGTATGCCGTGCGCCCCGCCCGGACCAGCAGGAGTGGGTCGCCGACGGTGTTGGATCTCATCCGCCAGACCGCCACACGCAGTTCGTCATCCCGCCGCCGCATGCTGGTCCGCTCGACGTATTCCGCGAGGTCGCCGAGGTGGCGTTCGGCGTGTGGCATGCTCCGCACCACCTCGCCGAACACGGGGTGGTCTTAGATCCCGCCGCTGGCGTCGGCGGTCCGCCTGGATGAGCTTCTGGTCTTCGGCCGACGTGACAGCATATTTCCCGACCAGCCCGACGAGCATGCCGTAATCGACCGGTTCGGCAAGCGCGACAATCTCCACGACCGTGCGCAGGTTATCGGGCAGATTACGCACCCGTTCCTCGAGAACGCTGAAGACGTCGATGTGTAGCCGGGTCATGTCTCCGGACCAGTGCCAGAGGCCACCGACCTGGCTGACCTCACCGGAGTCCCGCAACCCGTCGACCAGTTCGCGCAGCGTCAACACGTTGCCTTCCGTCAGCTGCCACAACCTGTTCCCCGTGCGTCCCTCCACTCGGCCGCCAAGCACACCCGCCAACAGGTGATCAGTCTGCGACCGGTCCAGCGGCGGGACCGGGATCCGCGTGACCAGGTCACGCTTCCACAGCTCCGCGACGCTGTCGGGAACGATCCCCGGGGTCCGACGTGTCCCAAGGACCAGCACGTGACCGGTCCGGGTGGCGCGCAGAACCAGATCGGCGCTCGTCGTGTCGAGCAGCTGCATGTCATCGATCGCCAACACCACCTGGTGAACACTCGACGGCCGCTCGACGAGGCTGTCGAGGACGAGGTTGAGCTCCTGTGCTCCCACAACCCCATGCGGCTCCTGATGAGGCAGGAATTCAGCGAGCGCCCCCAACGGGATGGCGGACATGGCCTCGGTGGCGTACACACGCTTGACCGTGAAGGTGCCCGCGTCCTGCTGCCCGGCGATCTCCCGCAACAACCGACTCTTGCCGACGCCCGCCGCACCCTCGAGGAGCATTCCTCGGCCCTCGGCTAGCGCCGCCGTGACCCGGCCCACCTCGATGGACCGGCCGACGAAGGGCCAAGCGTGCACCATGCTGCCGAATTATGTCGTGGTCGATCCGTCGACGAACCCACCCGCCCTCAACGCGCTGGCGATCACTTTCGAGGGACGCCTGACCCCGACCACCACCAACTGGCCCACTACCGAGCGCAGCACCACTTACGCCGAGCGTTCGGACAGTCCCGAAATGCTCGGTGTAGACGTTAGTACCGTCGCCGGGTGCCGTTCGGAGACGATCAACATCCGGCGGGAACAGTGCACGTCATAGCGGGTGAGCTGGGACGTGGCCGGCTACCGACGGGCTACACAACTAGCGGTAGGTGTAAGTTACAGGCGACGTAAGTTGCCTGCGTGGAGTTGGGGCGATCATGGCCTTCGTCAATCGCACCGAGGAACTCGCAGCCCTCGATGCCTGGTGGAAGTCGACCGACCCGCGTCCGGCGGTGGTCTGGGGGCGGCGCAGGGTAGGCAAGACCGCTCTGGTGCAGCGCTTCGCGGAGGGCCGACGGTCGGTCTTCCACACCGGAGCCGGTCGTGCGGCCGCAGGGGAACTGGCGCAGCTATCCCGCCAGGCCGCGGCCGCGCTGCCTGGGCGCCTCCGCGACCTGGCCGCCCGCCCCTACGCCGACTGGGACGATGCCCTTGACGACCTCGCCGCCGCAGCCGAGCGCGAGCCGCTCCTCCTCGTCCTGGACGAATTCCCGGAGATCGTCAACACCTCGTCCGACCTGCCGGGGATCCTGCGGGCCTTCCTGGACCGGACGCTTGGCAGGACCAGACTGCGGCTTCTGTTGTGCGGGTCGGCCGTGCGGCACATGACCGCGCTGCAGGAACAGCGGGCACCCCTGTACGGCAGATTCGACCTGTCGCTGTCGCTGCATCCGTTCCGTCCGCACGAGGCCGCGCTCATGCTGCCGGACCTCGCGCCAGCCGACCGCGCACTCGTGTACGGACTGGTCGGCGGCATGCCGCTCTACCTGTCGTGGTGGGACCAGGCCGCCGACGTCGCCGACAACCTGCTGAGGCTGGCCTGCCGGCCCGGAGCACCGCTGCTCACCGAAGGACAACTGGTGCTCGCCACCGAGGTGGAGCACGGTGAGTACCCGGCGGCCGTACTGCACGCAATCGCCGCAGGCCGCTCGCAATACAACGAAATCAAGGACCATGTCCGCGCCGAACCCGCCCGCACACTGGATCGGCTCATCGAGCTACGGCTGGCCGAACGACTGACGCCGGTCACCGAGACCGCTCGCAGCCGGCGGAGCGTCTACCGGATTGCCGACAATTTCCTGGCCTTCTATCTCGGCGTACTTTCCCGCTACCGCGCGGAGATCGAACGTGGTCTGGGCAAGGCGCTGCTGCCGGTGCTGATCGACAGCCTGGACGATCATCTCGGCGCGCCCTGGGAGGAAGCCTTCCGCGAGCATCTGCGTCGACTCGCCGTCGGCGCAGCACTGGGCCCTGACATCGTAGCCGTGGGACCGTACTGGAGCACGGGCGGCCAGAACGAGATCGATGCGGTCGTGCTCGCGGGCAGAGACAGGCACCCGGTTCTCCTCGGCGAGGCGAAGTGGACCCGTGCGGTCGACGGTGGACGGCTCGCGAGCCGGCTATGGGAGAAGGCGCCTGCCTTGCGGATCGCCACACCGTGGGCCGTTCGACCTGGCTCCGACGGCACGGACGCGGACGCGGACAGGACGGACAGACCTGAGCCGGTTCGCCTCGCCCTCTGCGCCCGCGAGGAGGTCCGCGGGGCGCCGCCGGGAAGTCTCACCGTCACGGCCGCCGACATCTTCTCCCCATAGCTCGCAAGGAAATCTTTGGGGATACCTGGTAACGCCACCCACGGCCACGCTTCCCCACGTCATCGCCTGGGCGCCATCCCTGAAGCGCCGGCGGCCTGTGATCGCGTCCGCGCATCGTCGCCACCGGCACCCCCGACTCCGTCGACGGCATCGCGAAGATCCTACGAACAGCGACCGGGCCTCGCGGATGACACCAGGCCCGCGTCACCGCCGAAACGGATAGCCGCAAGGGCCTCCGCGCGGCGCCGGGTGACACCACGCCGGATGGCGACAGGGTGGTCGGGACGGGGAGCATGGCCGACCGCCGTCCAGCCCGGCCCGGCGGGCCCGGCGGGGCTGCCGGGAGAGCTTTAATGAAAACGATTACGATTCCGGTGTTTCCTGTCCCGATCGCGGCAGTGCCGCCACGACCCCGGAGCGCACCATCATGAAGATCGCATTTGTCGGTAAGGGCGGCAGCGGGAAAACCACGCTGTCCGCACTGTTCTGCCGCCACCTGGCCGCTTTCGGCCACCCCGTGCTGGCCATCGACGCCGACATCAACCAGCACCTCGGCACCGCGCTCGGCCTCGACGAGGACACCGCGCCGCCACCGATGGGCGAGCACCTCGACGAGATCAAGGACTACCTGCGCGGAGACAACCCACGCATCCCCTCGGCGGCGGTGATGGTGAAGACGACACCGCCCGGCTCCGGATCGCGACTGCTGTCAGTGACCGGTGACAACCCGCTGTGGGCGCAGTTCGGCCTCGACGTCGCCGGCGTGACGCTGCTGGCCACCGGCGCGTTCACCGAGGACGACCTCGGCGTGGCCTGCTTCCACTCCAAGCTCGGATCGGTCGAGCTGCTGCTCAACCACCTCCTCGACACTGCGGGCGAATACGTCGTGGTCGACATGACCGCGGGCGCCGACGCGTTCGCCTCCGGGCTGTTCACCCGCTTCGACCACACGTTCCTGGTCTGTGAGCCCACCCGTAAGGGGGTCTCGGTGCACCGCCAGTACCGTGGCTACGCCGCCGACTTCGACATCACCCTGTCCGTGCTCGGGAACAAAACAACCGATCCGGACGATGTCGCGTTCCTGCGCCGGGAGGTTGGCGATGACCTGCTGGCCTGCTTCACCCAGTCGGCGCCGGTCCGGGCGATGGAGCAGGGCCGGCCGTTCGGTATCGGTGACCTCGAACCGGCTGACCTGGCCGCGCTCGCGAAGGTCCACGCCGCGGTCGACACCACCGACCGGGACTGGGACCGCTTCATCACGCAGATGCACGACATCCACCTGCGCAATGCCACCGCCTGGGCCAACGACGCCATCGGGGTCGATCTGGCCGGCCAGATCGACCCCGATTTCCGGCTCGTCCCCGGGCTGATCCCGGTGGCCCGCCCGACTCTGGACACAGCCGCCGCCGGAACGGTCTGACCCTCGGGTACGGGCTGCTGACTCCCGGGCCGGTGCTGTCACCGGACCACGACGGCACCGGCCCCGGGGATGCATGAGCTGTCAGTGATCGTCCCAGTGGCCCTCATGCGCGGCGTGGCGGTGCCCCTCGTGCGCATGGTCGACATGGTCGCCGTGTGGCACCGCCACATGCCCACAACCGTCACCATGAGTGTGGGCGTGCCCATCGCACTCCCTGTGTTCGGCGGGCTCGCACTCGTCTGCCAGATCCGAGCCGCGGCGCCCCATCGCCACGCCGAGATCAGTCGCAGCCAGAGCGGAACCTCCGCTGGACGATGATTAAGAGCGCCCGGCAATAGGGGTG
>NZ_CAKJTR010000108.1:7746-10375 GCF_917627355.1 Protofrankia sp. Cj3
CGCTCTAACCTGGTCCGCCAGTACACGGCTGGTGAGCTCGAGCTGGTCGCCCCGCCGAAGAAGCCCGGCCCGCGGCTGGCCGCGACACCGGTCTGCCCCGCGCGCGGATGCTTCGACATTCCGTATTTCGTATTCTGTGCCCGAATGTCACGGTATGCTTCGATGGTCCGAACATGAGCCGAACGTCCACAGGGGTCAAGGTCAACGAAATCACCGAAGACGGGACTGTTCGGATCTTGGTCAGGATATTTTTTACGGAACCGGCGGAGACGGCCATGGACACGCTTTTCTCGGCGTAGGTCCTGGCTTCATCCTCGCGGTTGAGTTCGCTGTGCTTGTGCGTTGCATGAAGAGCTCGACGCCGATATTTCGGTCAACACTTTATATGAATCAATGTTTTATACGAATCGCAAGCTCGGCTTGTTCCCATGGCATCCGACCGGCAGCGTCCGGACGAACCGGCCGGACAAGTCCTGAGCGAACCTGATGAGAAGCACGTGGACGAGACGTGTGCACTGACCTGCTCTCGGTCCACGCGACCCGCGTTTCCGCAGCGCAGCGGTACGAGCGGTGAAGGGAAAGACGCCCATGACCTCACATTCCCTGGCCCCGGTGGCCGTCATCGGCATGGCCGCGCGAGCGCCCCGGGCTGATGGTGCTGAAGCCTTCTGGCGGCTGCTGCGTACCGGTGGACAGACGATGCACCCGGCTCCGCCGGGCCGCCTTTACGACTACGTGGCCGACCCGGCGCGGGCGGCTGCGCCGGTCCTGTCCTGCCTGGAGGACCTCGATCGGTTCGAACCCGCTCTGTTCGGCATCGCCCCGCATATGGCGGCCTGGATGGACCCCCAACAGCGGCTCATGCTGGAAGCCGTCTGGCACACGCTGGAATCAGCCGGTATCTGCCCCGGCTCGATAGCCGGGCAGGAGGTCGCTGTATTCATCTCGACCACCAGCGCGGACATGCGCGACCGGATGACCGGCCGGCACGCGATCGACCGTTGCAGCGCGGTGGGGCTACTGCTCACGTTCGTCTCGAACCGGATCTCCCAGCAATTCGACCTGCGCGGTCCCAGCATCACCCTTGACACCGCCTGCGCTGGCGGTCTGACCGCGATCAGCCAGGCGGTGTCCGGGCTGCGTGCCCACGAATTCCGGATGGCGCTCGCTGGCGGTCCGAATGTGCTCATGCACGGGCACATGCACGCCGTCATGCGAGCGGCAGGAGCCCTGTCGCGCAGCGGCGTCGTCTCCTGCTTCAGCGAATCGGCGGACGGCTACGTCCGCGGCGAGGGGGCCTTCTGCTTCGCGCTGAAACTGCTGGACAAAGCGATCACTGACGGCGATCCAGTTCTGGCGGTCATCCGCGGCGCCGTGCTCAACCACGATGGCCGCCGCGGGGGCCTGACCCGGCCGGATCCCGATTCCCAGGTTGAACTCGTGCGCAGAACACTGGCCCAGGCTGATCTGGAGCCATCGGCGCTCGGTTATATCGAGGCGCACGCCGCCGGAACCTCAAAGGGCGACCCCGTCGAAGTGCAGGCGCTTGTGCGCCTCCTGCGTGAGTCGGCACAACCGGGTACGGGCGCGACCGCGTCCGGGCCGCAGGGCAGGCTCTGGATGGGATCCGTCAAAGCCAACATCGGCCATCTTGAGGGGTCCTCGGGTGCGGCGGGGCTCGCCAAGGCCATTCTGGTCCTGCGTCACCGCACCATCCCGCTCACCCCGGGGGTCGCCACCCTGCACCCGGATATCCCCGTGGACCGACACCCGATCGACATCGCGCGTACATCCCTGCCCTGGCCGGACGGCTCCACTCGACGCATCGGGATCAACGCGTTCGGATTCGGCGGAGCCAACGCCCACGTACTGATCGAAGAACCCCCGCCGCTGCCCTCCCCGTCGATCACATGGCACGGCCCATATCTCGTCCCGATCAGCACCCGGACCGCCTGGAGCCTGCACCGCCTCGCCGCTGCCCTCGCCGATCTCGTCTGCCAGGGCTCATCCGACCCCGGCGGCGTGGAAGTCCCACCGCCGGAGTTCGCGTCCGTAGTCTGGACACTGCAGATCGGCCGCGCGCAACTGCCGCGGCGTGCGCTGCTGGTGGTGCATGGACCAACGCAGTTCGTCGAGGCGGCCAAGGCCGTGTCCGAGAACGAACCGCATCCGCTCTCTTTGCTCTCCACCGACGCCGCGTCCCGGGCCCGGCTGGAAAACCTTGCTCTGGATGCCGGCACCGCCGCGTTGGCCAGCCGATGGCTGGCCGGTGAGACTGTGGACTGGAACTCTCTGTGGCCGGGTACCGATCGTCCCCGGCGTACCACGCTGGTCCCATACCCCTTTGACCGCAGGCGCTGCTGGCCCGAGGAGGCCGGGCGGCTTCACGGCCATGAGGGGGCCGGCCCCATCCTGAGATAGCCCACTACAAAGAGCTTTCGGTAACGGGTGTAGCGGAGTTCAGAGGCGTGGATCAAGAGGTGGGGCTGGGGTGTGTGCATCGCGCGGCGCTGGCTGGGGAGCGATAACGCGAGGTGTGTGCCCCAGCGCCATTTCTTGATCTGCATCCTCTGTTGCCGGGGGCGCTGGGTACTTCTGAGGTGGATGCCGCGGTGGGTAGTGTCCATCG
>NZ_CAKJTR010000108.1:10776-18090 GCF_917627355.1 Protofrankia sp. Cj3
GGCCGCTTGCTTGATGTGTGCTTCTGTCCGTCGCTGGTTCGGATCGGCCCGCGCCGTGGGCCTTCGCCGTGGGGCCCGTCGGCGGGCTGCCGTCGTTTTGCATGGAAGGCCCGGAGCCGGCTATTCCCGGGGGATGCTGGAGCGCCCCGCGCGGTTACCCGGTTCACACCAGTTGTACACGTCGCCTCGCATAGCCCGCGGGTCTGCTGAAGCGCGGTGGACGTCAGCTGGATACCAGCGCCAATCTTGTTGGGATCTCGCTAGTGTCGCATGTCACAAAATATTTCACAGTGATGAATTAGTCATGCTAACATGCCAAATGTTTACAAGATTCGTAAGAGGGACGGGAAGGTGTCGTGGGCGTGGTCCGTGCGCGGGAGGCGTTGGCCTTGACAGCGTACGAGTCGGGTAGGCGAGGTGGCGTGATCCTTGAGTGTAGGGATCGCCGAGCCGGTTGGGAAGTCCCGGTCTGGGACGATGCGTCCGGTAGGTGGAGGGGTTCCCTGTGAGAACATCAGACGCTGGGCTGGTCGGGCAGCTGGTTGACACCGCCCGCTATCCTTTGTCGGCGCCGACGGGTACTGACTGGGAATATTTGGTCTCCCGGGTCCGGAGCGAACTCCAAAATTCTGGATGCAGTGTACTGCCGAACTTTATTCGGTCTTCCCGATGTGATGAACTACGCCTGGAATGCGCTACGATCGCTCCGCTGGCGTATTACGGTGTCGAAACGGTCAACGCCTACAACATCACGCCCGACGCATCCCTACCAGAAGATCATCCGGGGCGCGTCACGATGCGGCGTGGCAATGCGTTTGTGGCACGCGATCGAATCCCGGAGAATTTTATCATCCATCAGCTCTATGCCAATGAGCTGTTTCAGCACTTTATTGCCAGCTGTTTCGGCATGTCCTGTCTCTACGAGCTTGCGGACTCCTTGGCTGGCTTGTGTCTCAACATCGTTATGCCGGGAATGGAGCACCCGTGGCATTTCGACACAAACGAGTTCGCAGTGAGCCTGCTCACGCAGGAGCCGCAGGCCGGCGGCGTGTTCGAGTACTGTCCGGACATCAGGTCCGTACAATCGGAAAATTTTGCTGACGTTCGAGCTGTGCTGACCGGCGGCGGTGAGCAGCTGATCCGCAGCCTCTCGTTGCGGCCAGGGGATCTTCAGTTGTTCAAGGGCCGTTATTCGATGCATCGGGTGAGTTCCGTGCGCGGTGAGACAGCTCGTCATTCAGCGATCTTTGCGTATAGCGAACGTTCCGGCGTCGTGGGCAGCGTGGCACGGACCAGGCAGCTTTTCGGCCGGGTACTGCCTCAGCACCTGGCGGCCGCGGGACGCGCGGTGCGGGTCGATCAGCTACTGGATTAGAGCGCCCGGCAACAGGAGCGTGGATCAGGGAGCGGGGTTCGGGTGCGTGCATCGCGAGGCGGCGCGGGGAGGCGCGGGGAGGTGCCCTGTGTTGGGCGTCGGCCGACGAGCCGGGGTACCCGTGCATCGCGCGCGGCGATGGATGGGGAGCGACGATGCGAGGCGCCGCCTGGGCGGCGCGAGCCAGACGGTCTTATTGCCGGGCCCCTTTTAAGCGTCGGTGGCGGGCCGCATCCGCCGCGTCCACCTTGAAGGCGTGTTCAAACAGCGGCGGTTCGCCTCCCCGGAGGGGCAGGCGCTCGTTCTGGACACGGCCGTCGGCCATCGGTGTGAATCCGCCCGGTCCGGAAGCCGACGGCTGGCTCTACGCGCAATTCTACATCTCTCGGCCATGCGACACGAAAAATTTACGCAAGCTGTAGCCATCGCACCGAACATGCAGTCGTCCAGCTCCCCCAACATCACCGAGGTCGAGGATGAGTGTGCACAACGGTCAAGAGTGGTCCGCCCGAACTTTTGGCAATGAAGAGCGTCTGCCGCGAGTACCACTGCCCACGTTAGATGCCAGTTGCGAGAGATTTCTGGCCTGGTGCGCGCCGCTGCTGACCGCAGCCGAACTGGCGGCTACGGAGGCGGCGGCCGCCTCCTTCCGCCGACCGGACGGTCCCGGCCACAAGCTGCACGCGGCACTCGAGCAGTACAACTCCAGCGACGGCGTGCACAGCTGGCTCGACACATTCTGGTCGTCCCGGTATCTGGGCCGTCGCGACCGTATAGCCCTCAACGCGAACTTCTTTTTTTTGTTCAAGGCTTCTCCCCAACAGCAGGTGGACCGGGCGGCTGGGCTCATTGCCGCGGCTGTCGACTACAAGATGCGGCTCGACGAGGAGCTCATCGCGCCGATCGTCCAGCGGGGGCAGCCGCTTTCGATGGAGCAGAACAAGTTTCTGTTCTCCACGACGCGAATACCTGGACCTGTACAGGATGCCGTCCGCGCGCCCTACAGCGAACAGTGGCCGGGCCCGTCGCGGGCGCGCCATATCATGGTGTTCTTCCGCGGCAACATGTTTCGCCTGGACGTGATCGGTCCGGACGGCCGGCCCTACATATTTGACGATCTCGTGGCGGGGCTGCACACAATCATAAAGGCCGCGGCGACGCGGCCCGCGTGGGAGGAGCCGGTCGGGCATCTCACCACCAAGGCTCGGGCCGAGTGGGCAGCCAGTCGACAGGCATTGCTCGCCTGTCATCCCGGCAACGCGGACGTGTTTGAGACGATAGAGAGCGCGCTGTTCTGCATGTGTCTGGAGGACTTCGCACCCAAGGACCCCTTGATGGCGTGTGACCAGCTGCTGCACGGTGACAGCGGTAATCGGTGGTTCGACAAGGCCGTATCACTAATCGTCTTTGAGGACGGTACGGCAGGTATCAACGTGGAGCATTGCAGCCTGGACGGAACTACGGTCCTCAATTTCGTCGACGCGCTTGTGGGCGCGGCGGCCGAGGAGCGTCTGGCGGCCGGCGCCGAGGCCGAGGCCCGGGGGGTGCCGAGCGTCGTTCCTGTTGAGTTCGTGCTGGACGACGACCTGCGGGCCGACGTACGGGCCGCCGCCGCGTCGTTCGCGGCCTATAGGGCCGACACCGCCACAGCCATCCTGTCGTTCGGCGATTTCGGTGCCAACCGGGCCAAAGAGCTACGGATGTCACCTGATGCGTTCGTACAGCTGGCCTTTCAACTGGCCCACAAACGTGCCAAAGGAGTGGTGGGCACCACCTACGAGTCGATCGCCACGAGACAGTACCAGTACGGGCGTACGGAGGCGATGCGCGTTGTCACGCCCGAGGTGATGCGGTTCGTAGCGACGATGGATGACCCAGACATGGCCGCGGCGGCCCGCAGGGCAGCGTTTCGGGCGGCCGCCGAAAAGCATGTGGAACGCGCGAAGGAGTGCCAGGCGGGGCAGGCGCCCGAGCAACACCTGTGGGAGCTGCAGCTTATTCAGAAACGGCGCGGCGAGGAGCTGGGGGTGACCGAGCCGCTCGCTCTGTACGAAACTCCAGGCTGGCTCAAGATGCGGGACGATTACCTGAGTACGAGCTCCGTGCCCTCTGCGAACGTCCAGTACCTCGGTTTCGGATCGACGAGCAGCCGGTGTATCGGCATCGCTTACGTCCTGCTTCCTGACAGTTTCAACCTCTATCTGAGCACGCCGCTTTCGGTAGCTGACGAGATGACCGTCTTTGCCGACTGCCTTCGGGAAGCAGTGCGTGAACTACAGGAGCTGCTTGCCAGCGAGAAACTGGAGCTCCACGGGGCGTCACAGAGCGGATCCTGATATTTTTTCTCTCCCGCGGGTCACGGGGCCGAGCACGGCGAGGTCGCCGAGCTGCGGACGCGTGGCCCGCCTGAGGTGCCACACCCGGGATGCCCACAGCCCCGGTAAGCCTCTGCGGTGCGGTCACATCCGCACGCTGTTCGCTGCCCACGGGCCTGTTTCCGTCGCCGTGGTGTTCATGACTGAAAAATCTGGGCAGTATGGTGGCTCGGTGAGCGGCTGCGGCTCCTCGGCCCCAAGGCCCAGGGCCGGCCCGGGGCCGCTGCGCCACATTTTTGGCAGTGCTGTCCTATGCGAGTCGGTGCGATTCTCGCACGGCGTCAGGTCTCGATGGACAGGGGCAGCTCACCGCGAGCAGGTTACGTTGAACGGGCCGCTGGCCGCCGCGGTGACAGTATTGCTGCAGGAGACGATATTTTGGGTCTTGTTCGGTTTGTCGATGCTGACTCCGTAACCGGGGCCGCGGACATCCAGCTTGTTTCCGGTGATGATGTTCCCCGTACCCCAGCCGTCGATGATCACATGAGTCTGGATGCCATCCTTCGGGCTGTTGACGCCGATGTTGCCCTCAATACGCCAGTTGTTGCCTTTCACGTCCACCCAGGAGTCCGCGGAGTTCGCCCCGGTGATGGTTGATCCGTCGAAAGTGTTGTTGCTCAGGACCCCGCCGGTTGTGGCTTCCTTGATGTCGACGGCCTCGGCGGTGATCCCGCTGATGGTGTTACCGATGATCTGATTACGGTCGGAGTTGTCCGGCTTCCCGCCGCTGAAACGCTCCCAGTTCGACTTCGCCGTGCCGATATAGATGCCCTCGCCGAACCCGCGCTCCTTGCGACCGGTACCGTTCACGGTGCATCCGACGACGAAGTTGTCGGTGGAGAAGTTCCGTAGGTGGATGCCCTCGTCGCCAACGTTGCGCACGAGCAGGCCGGTGATGACCGCGCCGTGGGTCTGGTCGGTCATCACTCCCTTCTGGCCGTTCTGGATGGTGAAACCCTCCAGCCGCCAGTAGTCGGCCTTGTCGAGATGGAAACCGTAGCCTTCGCTGATCGACCCGCCGTCGATCACCGCATTACGTGAGCCACGCACAGTGATCGGAGCCTTCGCGTTCGCTGCCCGGTTGCCCACGAAGTGGCCTGTGTACTGGCCGTCCGCGAGTTGGATGAGGTCCCCTGGCTGGGCCGCCGCGAGCGCGGCGGTCAGCTGATCGGCGGTGGATACCGTTACTGTCCGCAGCGGTGCTGGGGCGGTTGGTATTTCAGCCAGCACGGCGGGTGGTACCACCGCAGCAGGCGCGGCGGCCGCGGACGGGGTGGCCGATGCCGATCCATCCCCGGTGGCGGTGAAGGTGGCCGTCAGCTCGACGGTGTCGCTGTTGGTGCGGACCCGGGCGGTCAGCGTGTGTTTTCCGGCCGCAACGGCATCGAGGTGGAGTGTGAACGGCGCGTCCCGGTCGTCGAGCAGCGTGTTGCCGTCGAGCGAGAACTTGACCCGTTCGACCTTGTCAAGAGTGTCCGTTCCCGGACTCAGAGTAACATCTACACCGGCCGGCACGGACTGCCCGTCCAGCGGGTGTGCGTCGGCGACAAGCACCCAGCGGTCATGGGTGCCGGCGGAGGGGCCCAAGCCTGTGGTGGGCGTGTGCCCGGTTGCGCCGGCAACAGGCGCCGACGAACCGCCTCCGCCGCCCAGCAGGAGGAACAAGAGGAGAAGGATGACGACGACAACCGCGATCCCACCACCGATCGGTAGCCACAGCCGGCGCCGCCCGGTCATCATTGCGTGGAAGCCTTGGCGGTCTCTCACGGGCCGGGGCATGACAGTGGTTTCAGTGCCAGTGCCAGTGCCAGTGCCAGTGCCAGTGCTGTCGCCAGCGCCCCTGGCGGTGGTGTCGTTGTCAGAGCCGTCGCGGGCGCGACCGTCCGTTGAGGCAGGTCCCATCCGCTACTCCTCGTGATGCGATGTCCGCAACTGATCTGTACCGGAGCATACCGGGGTCTTTATGGGCGATCTTGACCGACTGGTTGTCCATTGATCGTCGGCGGTCCCCTTCCGGGGCTTTGTGGTGTGTGGTGATAATGATCACAAAGGTCGGCGAAGGGTCCGTGGTATGCCGTCGAGGCGCGACAGGACTCTGCCGGATAGTCCTGTCGGGTATGAGCGCCCGGCAACAGGGGATGCGGAGCATCCAGCTCGCGTCATTGCTCCCCATCGGTCGCTTCTCGTCCATCGCCGCGCGATGCCCGGGTACCCCGGCTCATCGGTCGCCACCCACCACATCCAGCGACTCCCCGCGCCGCCTCGCGATGCACGCACCCCAACCTTTTTTCTTGATCTGTCTTCCCGCTTGTCGGGTGTTCTCAGCCGAGGTTGGATGCCGAAAATTCGAGGTATCTACGTCAGCGTGCCAGAAATTCCTTCAGTGGTATTGGCTGGCGCTGTCGGCGGGTGATCCGCGGCTCGGCAGCTATGGGTGCGCGGCGGTGTCGTCGAACGAAAAATGGTCGAAAATATTACAAACCGTAATAAATGCGTCATTTTTTGTGGACAACTGTGGCGCGCGAGCCGTCGCCACAGGCAATATTTCTGTTGTTACCGGTCCACGATCACGATCAGTGCGACGTGGGGCCACGCCGCGGCGGACGGCGATCCGCCGGGCCGGTTTCGTCAGGGCGCTGGAGTTGCCCGAAGGCAGCGGATCGAGCACCATCCGGCTGTTGGTGGTTTCGCTCTCGCGGCCGGCAGGCCACTCGTCCGTGCTCCCGCCGCGCGGGCGGCCGGGGCGCTCCGCTCCGGCGCTTGGTGGCGGTAGTGGCATTTTCGCGCATCACGCGTGCAACATGTTTGTGACATGGCGCTCCGTCGCAACCAGCACGGGATGGCAGGACACGGCGGCCGGGGATGGAGCGAGCCTCCCAGGACGGAAGCAAGTGGCTCTCGAACCAATGCACCGCCGCCGGATGGAAGGGTGGAACGTGTGCTCACTGTTGCTGGTTGTCAGCTGAGGGTCGATGCCGTGTTGACTGGCCCAGATGCGCGCCAGAAAGATGTGGCTATGACCACTCCGTCGGAGTCCGACGTCTGACTAACTCTATAGCTTTGGCGGTGGGTGTCACTTCTGGTCGTCCGGTTATGTGCCAGGCTGTCGCGTCGGGGGGATGGCGGGACAGACGATGGGGAGGCTTGTGTGCGCGAGGTTAAGGTCAAGTTCCATGTGAGAGACAGGGAGGCGCTCCTCTTGGCCCTCAAGGCGCGAGGCGTCGAGCTGGGCGAGCCGTTCTTTCAGGATGACCAGGCGTATGCTCCCGATCGCTGGACGTTTGAAGACAGCCGGCTGGGCGTGGCCTTCCCGCGCCTCCGCACGATAAACAACCGTCATTTTTTCGCGTTGCGACGGCCGACTGTTAATGCCCAGGCGTGTGATGCATATGAGACCGAGGTCGCTGATCGTGACCAGATGCATCAGGCGATCCTGAACATGGGTTTCTGCCCGACGGTACGGGTGGCCAAGACCCGGCGGATGGCACAGCTGGGGAACGTGTCACTCTGCGTCGATGAACTCGACAAGCTGGGTATGTTCCTGGAGCTTGACTGTCCCGTGCC
>NZ_CAKJTR010000109.1:0-768 GCF_917627355.1 Protofrankia sp. Cj3
GGGGCGGGCTGCGTGGCGGTTCGCGGAGGATATTATGCGGCTTCATGAGCGGTTGAGTTATAGCCGGCTGTTGGATGCGGTGGTGGGGGCGCCTTTATATCATCGAGATGATGGTGATGGTCTGGTGACGGTGGTGGTGCGGGAGAGTCAGCTCCCGGAGCGGTATGTGCGGGGGATTATGGGTTTTCGGTTGGCGCAGTTTCTGCGGATGGGGTGGATGGATCCGGGAGTGGCGTATCGGCGGGGTTTGTATTGTGAGGAGGTTGTTCGGGCGGGGGCGGAGACGATTCATATAGTGACGTTGACGGGTGCGGGCCGTATTGCTGGGTATCTTGCGCTGGTGGGTTCGCGGGATGTGGTGGGGCTGCCGTTGGATGCGGGGTGGCGGAGTTGGTTTCCGGCGGAGTCCGCTCATGGTGTGGATCTTCTTGGGGGGTTTGCGGGGCTGGGGTGGACTACGCATCAGGTGTATGAGATCAAGCGGTTTGTGCGTGATTATTCGATGGTGCGGGGGGTGCAGTGGGATCGGGTGCCGTGGCATTTGTTGTTGGCGTTGGGCCGGACGGGGCTGGTGTTGGGGGAGCGGGCGCGGTTGGTAATGGGTGATTCTCGGGAGAATGGTGCGTTGCGTCATGTGCGGTTGATGGGGTGTGAGCCGGTGGTGGTGGAGGGTACGCGGCCGTGTCTGCCGCGGACGGAGCTGATGTGGCCGAGTTATGAGCAGCGGGTGGTGGCGAAGCCGTTTGTGGCGCGGATTCCTGCCGATCT
>NZ_CAKJTR010000109.1:1088-12447 GCF_917627355.1 Protofrankia sp. Cj3
GGGGTGGTATATGGATGTGGTGGAGGCCGGGCTGGTGGGGGGTGGGCCGGGTTGGCAGCGTGTGGTTGTGGGGCGTATTGGGGCGCATCGTCGGGGGGCTGGTGGGGTGGGTGCTGGTTCGTCGGTGGTGGGGTCACCGGTGCTTGCTCGGTCCGCCGGTCGGTCCGCTGGTCGGTTTGTTGCTCATGAGACGGAGCGTTTGTGAACAGTGAGGCTCTGTGAACAGTGAGGTGTGGAGCGCGGAGCCCACGTTCAAGCCTGCGCCGGCACGCGCACGGGGTGCCGGTACTGGCATGCCGCTAAGAGGCTCCGGCAATAGGGCGTTCGATCAGGGAGCGGGGCTGGGGTGCGTGCATCGCGAGGCGACGGAGGTGAGGCGCCCTGTGTGGGGTGTCGACCGACGAGCCGGGGTACCCGTGCATCGCGCGGCGATGGACGGGGAGCGATGACGCGAGGCGCCGACCGGGCGGCGCGAGCCGGACAGTCCTATTGCCGGTCACCTGCTCGCTGAGACCGGCCGCGGTGCCGCCACACGCGTCGTCGCGACAACCCGACAGGGGGCCTGGGCCGAACGGGCCCGGTGGAAAGACGCAGCCAAGCACCGCATTTCCGTCATTTGACGGGATTGGACGCTCTCCCCACCCACCGGCGGCACCGTGCGGGCGAACGGATGGCACAATCACTGCCATGTCCGACAGGGGGGCGGCATCCTCGGTGCGCTGGGATTTCCTTCTCTCCTACGCGGCCGAGGATCGCCCATGGGCCGAATGGCTGGCCTGGCAGTTGGAGGCGGCGGGCTACCGCGTGCTTATCGAGGCCTGGGATCTCGTACCTGGCTCTAACAGATCAGCTCACGTACAGCGGGGTGCTCTGGAGGCGGAACGCACCATCGCCATCCTGTCCGCCGCTTACCTGAACTCCTGCTACGAGCAACCCGAGTGGCAGGCCGCGCTGGAGGCCGATCCAGCTGGATTCAAGCGAAAGCTGTTGCCGGTCCGCATCGAGGACTGCGAGCGCCCAGGAGTGCTTGGGCCGATAGCTGCTATCGACTTGTTCGGGCTGGCCGCCGATGTCGCACGCAAGAATTTTCTGCACAGCATCCGGGCTGCGATCAAGGGTCGAGACAAGCCCGCTGCAGAGCCGGTGTTCCCGTCGGCGCGCGCCATAACCGAACCGGCATTTCCGGAGCGGACCGGGGACAAACCGGCGCCAGTGAGCCGAGCCGGCCGGCAAGCCTGCCGACGGATCCAGGAGACCTCGTGCGGCGGGTGGCCGCACAGCCCCTGGCACACCGGCCTTCCGGCGGCGTCTCAGCGACACAACGTCCGAGCCGTGACCGAGCAGATGAGCTGACCGGGTCCGACGTGCGGGAGACGGCGCTGAGACATCCCCGCGGACACGTCTCACCGAGGATCAACGACCCACGGCGGAAAGACGGGCCAACGGAGGCGGCCGGCTCCGGCGCGGCGGAACGGAGCAGGTCATCAGGAGAGATCGAGCCCGCGGCGCTGACCGCAGCGCCGACCGCTCAGATCCGAGCTGACGGCGGCGCCTGGTCCCGTGTGCCGGTAGACGGGGTCCGGTATCTCGCGGGCGTGTCGGGAGCCGCTGTCCGTGCGGCGCTCAGTCCGCTGCCCGACGGCGCGCCGGCTGTGGTGATCTACAGGCCTTCGGCCGAACGGTCCGTCGCGCTCCAGACCAGCCTGGTCGCTGAGCTGGACGCGGTGGCACGGCGGCTTTTTCCATCCTGGCTGCCCGGCGCCGAGTTGATCGATACCCCGGGCGGTGCGGGCGTCGCCGCGGTCCGGAGGCTGGCCGCCCGTATGGCCGCAGGCTCGACCATGTTCGCTCGTTATCTCGCGGACCTGGCTGAGCGCTCGTTGACCGACGAACTCACCAACGCCCGTTTCTCGCTGGAGACGCAGGCGGCCACGCTTACCCAGGTCATCGCCGGTAGTTTCGGACGGCGGCGGCTGATACTGCTGGTCGATCTGCCGCGATCCGATGATGTGCGGCGCGAGCGCGCGTTGCTGAACACCCTTGAGTGGTTT
This sequence comes from Protofrankia sp. Cj3, assembly GCF_917627355.1. Classification (NCBI taxonomy): domain Bacteria; kingdom Bacillati; phylum Actinomycetota; class Actinomycetes; order Frankiales; family Frankiaceae; genus Protofrankia; species Protofrankia sp. Cj3. The sequence continues at coordinate 3,140 of NZ_CAKJTR010000109.1, forward strand.
GCCTATCAGGGGCATGCCGGCGCCTGGCTGACTGGCGGCCCGCTGCTGGATACCGATCGGATTCCGGCCGTCGCGGTCCCCGTGCCGGTAGCGGCGCAGCCCCCCTGGCCCACGGCCGTTGCCAGCCGCCTCCCCAGCGAAACAGGCCGGACCCGCGGCACTGGCACTGGCGGCCCGCAGGGCGACAGCGCCCGAGTTCCAGCGGCTGAGCACCCGTGTTCGGTGGACTCGGCGTCCCTGGCCGATCCACCGCATCCACCGCATCCACCGCCTGACGGCCAGCTTCCGTAAGAATCGGCAGAGCATAAAGAAAGAGGCTCCAGGGCATGGCACATGACGATCTGACACCCAGTGAAACCGGCATCCTGCTGGTGCTGCTCGCGCACGGCCGAAGAATTTCCAACAAAGAGCTGGACGAGCGCTGGAAACTTTCTCTCACTGGTTCCGCGCGGCAGAAACTAAACAATCTCAAGTTAGTCGAGAGCAGTAAGGAAAAGGGGCACGGAAATGTTCTTTTCCATGAGTTGACTGACCGGGGATGGGCACGCGGCCGGCAGGAGCTGGCGCCTCGCCGGCCGATTTCCAGCTCAATCAAATTTGGCTACCTCGCAGCTTTCACGGAAGGCGTCGAGCGGTTTCTGATCCGCGAGCGCATGCCAGTTTCGGACTTCTTCCGGGCTGAAGCGCCATGGGTGAGCGTGCTGCCCGCGGACAGTGCCGTTACCGCCACAACCGATAGTGGCGGTAACGGTGCGTCGGCCACAGCGACCGGCTCAGCCAGGCCGCCCGATGCCGCTCCGGGCGCGATGAGCGCTGCCGACATCGAGGCCGCCGTGCGGACGGCGTATGCCCAGCTCGCGAGCCGACCTGGTGATTGGGTACGGCTTGTCGGAGTTCGTCTCCTGCTTGGCGATGTCGAGCGGGAGACGGTCGACCGAATACTGCGCGGGATGGTCCGTCAGGCCGACGTGTGGATCGTCCCCGACGAGGACCAGAAGGCCCTGACAGCGGCGGACCGGGAAGCGGCCGTCCGGATCGGTGAGCACGACAGCCACCTGCTGTTGATTGGCACAGCATGATCAGTGAGCTGGAAGCCATCGCAGCCCTGCAGCTTGACTGGGTCTATGACCTCGAAGACGTGTGGCAGCCCTCGCCGGTCCACGTCGAGGGTGTGCACACCGACACCCGCCGCAGGATCTCCGACACCATCGCGGACCTGGCTCAGACGCCGACAGCCAGGCCGCTCGGTGTGGTGGTCCGTGGTCAGGCTGGTACCGGGAAGACCCATCTGGTTGGCCGGTTGAGAGAGCAGGTGCAGGGCGCTGGCGGCTATTTCTTTCTCATCGGAGCGCCGACCGGAAGCAGATTCTGGGAGAACGTCGTCACCTCGATGATCACGGATCTTTTTCGGCCTGTTGACGGCGACCAGACCCAACTGAGCAGATTCCTGCGCGGGTTGTGCGGGCTGCTGGGCGTCTCCGCGGAACTGACCGCGTCGGTGGTCGGCGACAGCGTTCTCACACCGGCCTGTCTCAAAGATTTCATCGTAGCTTTACACGTGTTCGACCGGCAGCTCGCCCGTGAATGTCAGCACACGCTACGAGCGCTCGTCCTGGTCAATTCTCGTGATCTGGACGACCAGACCGTCGGGGACGGCTTCCTGCTCTCGGTGGAGGAGCAGGAGCCAGGCGAACGGGCCCGGCGCGGCATGATACCCACCGCCAAGCAGCCGCCTGAGGTGGTGAAGGAGATCTCGCGGCTGCTGGCGCTCACCGGGCCGAGCGTATTCGCGGTCGATCAGGTAGACACCATCGTCGCGGAGACGACAGCGTCGGTGGACGGCAAGCCGGACGAGAATCGCTCTCTCCGCGAGCTCAACCTCCTCGCGGACGGGCTACTCGTCCTGCGCGAACGGACCGAGCGAGCGCTGTGCGTCCTGGCTTGCCTGCCGGTGACATGGATCATGTTCGAGCAATGGGCTGTGACGTCTGTCCGGGACCGGTTCCGCGCCATCCCACCCCTTGGCCACATCGATGATCCGGCGCTGATAACCCAGCTCCTTGTTCGACGGTTCCACGATCACTTTCAGCGTATCGGTTTCGAGCCGCCGTACCCGACCTGGCCGGTGGCTCAGGCCGCACTCGACCAGGCGCCCAGCTACACACCACGCGAGCTGCTTCAGCGGATCGAACGGCATATCCAGTCGTGCCTGTTGATGGGTACGGTCAAAGAGCTGGAGTCGTTTGCTGGAGACGATCCGCTGCCAGTACGTTATCCTCTGCCGCCAGCGGTGTTCGCGGAGTTGGACACGGCTTTCGCCGGGTTGCGCTCGACTACGACGGCCATCACGCCCGGCAACGAGGACAGCCTTGTACCGGAACTACTGGCGGCCGGTCTCACTGCCTGGATCATCGAAAACGGTGGTGCGCCCGGAGGTTTCGCGCTTGAGCCGAAGCCAAGCGCAAGGCCTCCACTGCACGCGCGGCTCAGCCGCACCATCAACCGGGATACCGGCGAGCAGATGCAGTGGGCATTTCGAGCGGTTACCAGCACGCACGGCAACGCGGCCCTGCACCGTATCCAGAGCGCCTGCGTGATGGCCGGGCTCACCCAGAGCAGCGCACGCCGGCGGTTGTTCCTGCTGCGCAACGTCGAGTGGAGTCGCGGCGTCAAGACCCAGCAGGCCCTTGCGGCGTTCGAAGCGGCCGGCGGTGTCACACTCCCCATCAGCGACGAGGACGTGGCAACCTTCACCGCGCTGGGCAGGCTGCTCCAGCAGCCGCATCCAGCTCTGCGGGAATGGTTGAATGCGCGCCGTCCAGCCAGTACAACAGCCTTGCTGATCGCAGCCCTCGCCAACGCGGCACCGGATGGGAGCGACGCCCATGCGGAGCCCGGCCCGATCCGTCCGGCCGAGGATCCAGGCAACGGCGCCAACGCCAGCTCAGCAGGAGCCGGCTCCTGCGCTGTCGCTCACCGCCGTGTCAGCAGCTCGTCAGTGAGTGGTCCGCCGCTTGGTGACCAGAACAGCTACGAGAGCCATCCGTTCGAGGCGCCGGAAGAGCGGAGTGCGAATCCTGCCGACCAGGGTGCGGGCTCTCGGGCGATCACCGTCGGCCGGACAGTGGCCGCCGGCCGGCCGGCCCGTATTGATATCGAGGTGTTCCGGAAACACGTAGCGATCTTTGCCGGTTCGGGATCCGGGAAGACCGTGCTGATCCGCCGCCTGTTCGAGGAGTGCGCGCTGCGTGGCGTGTCATCGATCGTGTTGGATCCCAACAACGATCTGGCGCGGCTGGGGGATGCGTGGCCGAGCGTGCCGAGCGGCTGGCATGACGCGGATGATGCGCTGGCCGCCGAGTACCTCGGCAGCACTGACGTGGTGCTGTGGACGCCCCGTCGGGCCGGCGGCCGACCGCTGAGCCTCCAGCCGTTGCCCGACTTCGTGAGCATACGGGACGACCAGGACGAGTTTGACGCGGCGATCGATGCGGCCGTGGCCACGCTGGCGGTTCGGGCCGGTGTCGACGGCCGCACAAGCAGGGCGAACATCAGCCGAGCCGTGCTCAGGGACGCGCTGGAGCACTTCGCCCGCGGCAGCCGCACCAGCCTCAGCTCCTTCGCGGATCTGCTGGCCGACCTGCCAGATGGTGTGACCGCTCTCGACCCCCATGACAAGCACGCGAAGAGCCTGGCGCAGGACCTGAGAGCCGCGATGGTCAATGACCCGCTGTTTGGTGGCGACGGTCAGCCGGTGGACCCCGCCGTGCTGCTGACCCCGCCGGCCGGTAGGCGAGCCCGCATCTCGGTGATCAGCCTTGTTGGCCTGCCCAACGATGATCAGCGGCAGAGCTTCGTCAACCAACTACAGATGGCCCTGTTCGCGTGGGCCAAGAAGAATCCGGCCGTCGACCGGTCGCTCGGCGGTCTGTTCGTGATGGATGAGGCGCAGATATTTGCCCCGTCCGGCACGGTCACCGCCTGCACGGCGAGCACTCTCGCGCTGGCCTCGCAGGCCCGTAAGTACGGCCTTGGTCTGCTCTTCGCCACCCAGCACCCGAAAGGCCTGCACAACAGCATCCCGGGAAACGCCACCACGCAGTTCTTCGGCCGGCTCAGCAGCCCGGTGCAAATTGACACGGCCCGAGCGATTGCCCGCAACAAGGGCGGCGACGCACCGGACATCGGCCAGCTTGGCGTTGGTGAGTTCTACGCCACCAGCGAGTCCTTGACCTTCGAGAAGATCCGCACCCCGCTCTGCCTGAGTCACCACCCGGCATCTCCGTTGACAGATGAGGAGGTCGTCAGACGGGCAAGGGGAGATTGAGCCCTGGCGCATCCCGTCGGGCCTGGACGATTCCCCCGTGGGCCGGGCCCGGAGACCACGACCCGGCCGGCCACTCCCGAATGTCCCGATCATCCAGTGAGCCACCGAACCAGCTGACTTCAGCTGAAGTCAGCCGCGCGGATCCGACGATCTACCGGACCCGACCGGTTATCAATGGTTGATCGATTGTTGCGTTTCCAGTGGGTGTCCGCGGGCTTCTTGATTTTTTTGGATTCCGCCGCGGCCAGTATTCGTCGGCCTGCATGCGGTTGGGGGCGGAAATTCGGCACGTTGCGTACTCGGTCCCGCGCGTAATATCCGGAGGGTGATTATCCGCAATGACGAACTCGTGGCCTGGTGCCGCTCCAAGGCCTCATTCGCCGCGTTGTGGATTAATAATTCTGAAGTATTGTGAATAGACATCCAGGTGAACTGGACATATGCTTCCGTTCGATTGAGAGCGCCCGGCAAGAGGGGGGTTGATCAGGGAGCGGGGTTGGGGTGCGTGTATCGCGAGGCGCCGGAGGTGATGGGCGTCGACCGACGAGCCGGGGTGCCCGCGCACCGCGCGGCGATGGATGGGGAGTGATGCCGCGAGGTATGTGCCCCGACCCCCGCGATAACCCCGCGATGCCGCGTCCCCTCTTGCTGGTCGCTCTCTTAATCGTCATGTCCACGCGACCTTGGGAGGGTGTCGGATGGGCGGAGTTCTTGTAGCGGATGCCGATGGCAAGTTGCACGTCCGCACGGATACGGATGATACGGATATCGAACACACTCCTGGTGCCGCCGACGGTGACACCAGGAGTGTGTCGGTACGCCGGGACAGACAGCTGGTCCCATCGGTGAGCCGTTTCCGGGGCCTACGGGTGCCGGCTGATTCGGCAGCACCCGATGGCTGGGCAGAAGAGTTCAACCGCCTCCAGCGGAACCTTATCAGCCTGTGTCAGCGGACAGTTCGGTGGCAGCGAGAACGTGACGAAGCCATAGGGCTGTTGATGCGGGAGCGGTCGGAGTACCGCGATGTGGTGCGGCAGCGGCGAGAACGCCTGCGTAAACTGACCGACGCCGCGGGCCGGCACTGGGGCGACTATTTTTCAGGACTCAGTTCCGGAGATACTTTCGCCACCGATGATGTGGATGTCGATCCGCAGGCAACGCTGTGCTATCCGGCGACGTGGCTGCTGCCGGATGAGCCGCTTCCGGAGGCTGCGGAAGTCGTTGACAATCCGGCGGCACCCGATGAGTGGGCCGAAGAGATCAGCCGTTTCCAGCGGAACCTCCTGAATCTCGAGCGGCACGCGGACCGGCTGCGGCGGGAACGTAACGAAGCCAAGATTCTCTGGGCATGGGAGAAAGCGGCCCATATTGATGCCGAGTGGTGTCACGAAGAATATTTGACTGATCTGCTTGCCACCGTGCACCGGTACCGGGACGTGTGGCCTATGCAAAATTCCCGACCATATGATCTAGGCGATGACATCGTCGCGAGCCGGTGTGGGATGCCGGAACTGGCCGGTGCTCTTGATGTGCAGGGGCTTCCCGGACTGGGCGGGGACGTCTCGGGTGTGTCATCATCGGATGATGATCTTGATTTGCTCTTTTAGGGCGTGTTTCGACAGCCAGCTGTCTGGCTCGCCGTGGCCAGGGCCGCCTGGACGCGCCTCGCTGATCGAACGACGACTTCCGAAACACGTCGTAGGGCGTTACGGCAAGAGGGACGTGGATCAGGGAGCCTGGTTGGGGCGTGTGCCTCGCGAGGCGCCGCCCGGTCGGCGCAAGCTGGACAGTCCTATTGCCGAAGCCGCTAAAGATTGCCAGTCATTGCTGCTCGTGGGTGCCGGGCGCATGGGACGGTGTGGGGTGCCAGCAGCTGGCCTGGTGTGTTCCGCTCGGTCCTTCAGCCTGCCTTGGCCGCCTGGTCAGTGAATGTGAACGAGCGGCCTGAAGTTTCAGGTAGACGCCGGTGGCCGAGTTCTGGCACCCCATGGGGACGTACCGTGTGCCCAACCGGGCTCAGCCGAGCGGCGCCAGCAGTTCTTTCTTGCCTTCGAACGCGAAGAGCAGCAGGTCGACCATACGGAAAGTGTGGTTGTCCGGTCCGAGTGACGGCCGCCAGCTCGGATCGCGGACGATTGAGGCATTGCTGCCCTCCATCGCGCGATGGAATACCTCCGCCACGATCCGGCCACCTACGCCGGTGAGGCGGCCGCCGTTCAGTTCAGCTTCCCGCAGGATGTAGAACCACAGCGGGGTGTTTTTTGCGAACGAGTCCTTCTGGTCGGCCGTGAGCTGGTCGAGGGACGCGCCCTGGTTGCCGGCGATGATTTGAGCGGTGGTCAGGGGCGGGACCTCTAGATACTCGGCCAGTTGTTGGCCGCTGCCCAGTCTGACCATACCGGCGCGTGTCAGGTTACGGAACGCGAGGTTTAGTTGACGTCCAGCCGCGTGGACTGTGGCATCCCGGCCGCCGAAGGTGCCCAGAGGCAGCTGCTGCAGCGGGTTGACCAACAGGGTGTCGATACGTTTGGTGATGTTGAAGTCATCAGAGTCGACAGTGAGATCGTCACGCTTGGCTTCGCTGAAGTCGTATAGCCGGCGGAAGTCGGCAACCCAGTTGCTGGGCAATTTCAGGCCACCGATGTTCGGGTCGTTCAGATTATTCACCGAGCCCGTCGGCGCCAGGATTCCGCTGGTGCCGGAGAATGCAAAAAGGAGTAGCAGAGTGGCCGGTATACCCTGTTTCTTGTTGAAGATCGCGTTCCATTCGTAAGCGTCGCGTACCATGCTGTGGCCAAGCCGGTAGGCCGCGACGGAGAACTCGATCGGCATGGTGGGAAGGTCGCCAGGCTGGATGTTTCTGCCACCATGCTGTGGGTACCAGCCGAGGTCGCCATAGGCTGCCGGTACCTCGAAGAACCGGCGTCCGTTTGTGAAGACATCGGTGACGATCGCAGGATCGACCACGCGTGGCAGGAAGTCGGTACGCAGCATCCACTGGTAGTGCCTGACGACAGTGTTCCGGGCGGCGGAGAAAAGCTGCACGCTCGGTGTGCTGCCGGCCAGCGTACGCACGACGCGATTGTGAAACCTGATGAACGCAAGGTGGGTCTGCGCGACCGCGAGGTTCTCATCATTACGTTGGTCAGGGATGTTCGCCAACCGTTGATCGGCCAGCGTTGGGCCCGTGCCGACCCGCGGCAGGTCGAAGCCGTCATGCGGGGCCCGGGCGAACGGGTTATCGGCTCCTGGGGCGCCCTGGCCCACCCCCGTCGTCGACCCGCTTTTGAGGCTGACTCCGTCGTCGGCGTAGAACCGCGGGTCCTTCTGCGGGCCGCGACCGTAGAGCGAGTCGAGATCAAGCGACGGTGACCGGCCCTGGACCAGCTCATCAACGGTGACGTCCTGGCCGAGTCGGTCGCTGTTGTTGTCCCTGGTCAGATCGTGGTCGACGAACTGGCCGAGATAGGTGAACCCGGAGGGGATACCCGAGCCAGGGCTTCCATGATCTTTCGTGCTGGACTCGGGGTCACCACCGGCCGGGTCGGTGGTCATCGCGGTCGCCACCGTTTCCGCGATCAGTCGCTGGGTGTCGTCAATCGGCGCCCCGACCGGTCCCAGCCGGGAGAATCGGAACTTGCGCACCTCGGCAATCGCCGATGGGCGAACAGTGATCGGCTCGTCGTTACTGTCGAGCGTCAAGATTCCTTCGCCGATGACGTAGTAGTCGTCTCGGTTATGGCGTTTCATGCGCAATCCCTTCGATATGGTGATCGGCGCGCCGGGAAATGTCGGGTTTCGGTTTCAGGAAATTGATTTCTTGGCTGACTGGGTTTATTGAGAACTTAGAGCGACCGGTAATAGGGGACGCGGTGTCGCGGGGCCAGGGCGCGCACCTCGCGTCATCGCTCCCTGTCCATCGCTGCACGGGTGCCCCGGCTCGTCGGTCGCCACCCAACACCTCCGGTGACTCCCTCCGCTGCCTCGCGATGCACACACACCAGCTCCGCTCATTGATCCACACCCCTATTGTCGGGCGCTCTCCTAGATGACTCTAAATCGCTATATTATATTTTGAATTGTTTCTTGAGATCTTCATGTGAGATTATGAATAATTTTTGATTTTTATCATTTATCCGTTCTCGAAATATTTAAAAACTCCTGTCGGGGAGGCGCCGGTGAGAATTAGCCAAGATGCCGGTGAGCCGCCGGTGGAAGAAGCCGCTCCGCTCTGCTGGCAGAGTGCCATGAATGCGTTGTTTGGATTTCGATTGGTAACAGCTGGTCAGAAGACCGGTGTGGTGGCTCCGTGCAGAATACAGCTGTTCGGGAATGTCTTCCGCCAGTGGACGACCCGACCAGCCCAGTAGCCGTCGGCGGTTGCTGTGACAGGGTCATAGATGAATGGACAGATTGCCCCCGGATCTCCTTGAAGCCTGCCAAGGTCACCGCCAGCATTCGCGATAGCTTTACACGCCGGGCCCGGGTTGGGATGGGTTGTCGCGCTGTTCGGCGGACAGAACAGCGTGACCGGTGTGGCGCCAACGTATGGTGATTCGCCCTTGGCAACGGTGAGGATCAACGCCCCGGTCGTACGAGCCACTGGGCTGGCTGTGGCTGCAAACGTTGGAGCGGTGGCCGCACCGGCGAGCAGTAATGATGTCACGGCAAGTAAGACCCAACGGGCAAGGTTCCTTTTCGCCGTCACAATAACCTCCTCCATCGTGATCGTCGATTCTCCCGCCGAGAACGTGACCCTCGACGGTGCTGCGACGCGGAAGGTGAGTCACCGGAAAATGGTCCGGAAGGTCCAGGGCTGTAGCCATATCCCTGTAACTCTTACGGTACGTTATGTTACAGGCCAAATTCATGTACATAGGTTTTATGTGTCAGAAAAATGACATCGAACATTATCCAGAAGTCGGATCGTAATCCACGTTGCTGTGTATGCGCGCCGCTTCGCCCCTTCCGGCCAAGGTTC